>JAKSCU010000064.1 GCA_022360435.1 Bacillota bacterium | reverse complement strand
ACGGACTACAAAGGCGCCGAACCCGTCGATTGGCGCGGCGACTACGAAGATCTCAAGGCGCCTTGGGTCGAGGACGAGGCGGTCCTGATCGCCGAGTGGTGGGTGCGCGACGAGATCGATCGGGAGATTGTCCGCCTGACCGATGGGACGGTGCTTTCGGCCGAGGCAATGGAGGAACCGGTTGGGGGCGTCCCGCGGTTCCAGCTCCTGGCCGTGCAGGGTATCGGGGTCGAGGGGACGCGGGTCACCAAGTCCTGGCGGGTGAGACAGCACACGCTGACCGGCGCCGAGGTCCTGAAGACCGAAGACTGGCCGGGTCGCTACATCCCGATTGTGCCGGTCTATGGCGATGAGGTCGACGTTCTCGGTAAGCGCTATTTCAAGTCGCTGATCCACGACGCCAAAGACGCGCAGCGCATGTTCAACTATTGGCGGACCACCTCGACGGAGTTGGTCGCGCTGGCGCCGAAGACGCCGTTCATCGGGCCGGCCGGCGCCTTTGATGTCGATGCCGCCCGGTGGGCGACGGCGAACACCCAGAGCCATCCGTATCTCGAATACGATGCGACCAAGGGCCCGCCGCCGCAGCGACAGGCCTTTGCCGGTCCGCCGGCCGCCGCACTCCAGGAAGCCATCAACGCCTCCGATGACATGAAGGCGATCACCGGCATCCACGATGCTTCGCTCGGCGCCAGGAGCAACGAGATTTCCGGCAGGGCCATCTTGGCGCGCCAACGGGAAGGGGACGTGGCAACCTTCCACTTCATCGACAACCTCGCCCGCGCCATTCGCCATGCCGGGCGGATCATCATCGACCTGATCCCGCATGTTTATGACGCGCCCCGCATCGTTCGGGTGCTGGGCGAAGACGGGACGCCTGAGGTCAAGACGATCAACAGGCAAGAGCCGGTGACCGATGAAAGCGGCCAGCCGGTCCAAGACGATCTCGGGCAGATCGTGACCCGAATGCACGACCTGACGACAGGGAAGTACGATCTGACGGTCTCGTCCGGTCCGTCGTTCTCAACCCGTCGGGAAGAGGCCGCAAACCAGATGATGGACTTGATCCGGTCGTTCCCGCAGGCCGCTCCCATCATGGGCGACCTGGTCGCCAAGAACCTGGATTGGCCCGGCGCCGACGAAATCGCCGAGCGGTTGCAAAAGATGCTCCCCACCGAGATCGGCGCGGATATCCCGCCCCAGGTTCAGGCGATGATTGAAGAGGGCCAGGCGTTGATCGAGACGCTTCAGGCCGAGAACGAAAAGCTGAAGAGCGACCGGGCGCTGGATGCACGGAAGGTTGAAATCGACGCGTTCGAGGCTGAGACCGATCGCCTGAAAGCCGTCAACGACATGGGCGCCGTCACCCCGGACCAGGTCAAGGCGCTGGTGCTCCGGGCGGTCGAGGACGTCCTCGCCGACCCGGACGTGCAGGCCGACGCGCCGCCGGTGCACGGGGTGGAGGCGGGGCAGGTGCCGACCGCCCAGTAAGGCGGTCTGTTTCAGAGAAGGAAGATGGCAAGGTATTGGAGGACCTGATCATCAAGGTGAAGGCTGGGAAGGTGTGAGGCTTGCCCATAGGCTTGCCGCGCCGCTATGTATTGGGGGGTATGAATACCTCTATTGGTTGAATAGCCGCGGATAGGTCGTGAACGCCGTCGAGATCGAAGAGGCCGTATCCAAGCTGGCCGAACAGCCGTTCGACGCGGGGGATTTCCCGTTCGCGTTCCTGGAGGCATTCGGCAACAAGGCGACAACGATCAAGCGGCTACGAGCCGGAACGTCGAATCGGTCGGACGTCGGCGGGGTTCTTCAGACCAGCAACATTCACATCAAGGTGGCCGAGGACGGCGGGGTCGCGGACGCCCTGGAAGCGATACGGCAAGCCCGGCCACCGCCAAGGCGCGCGCCAAGTTCATCCTCGCCACCGACGGCAAGGACTTTCAGGCCGAAGATCTGAACAGTGGCGAGGTCGTGGTTTGCGAGTACGCGAAGTTTCCGGAGCACTTCGGGTTCTTCCTGCCTCTGGCCGGCATCACCACGGTCAAGCAGATCCGGGAAAGCGCCTTCGACATTAAGGCGACCGGGCGGCTCAATCGTCTCTATGTCGAGCTTCTGAAACACAATCCCGAATGGGACACCGGCGACCGACGACACGACATGAACCACTTCATGGCGCGGCTGATTTTCTGCTTCTTTGCCGAGGACACAGACATCTTCCATCCGAGCCATCCGTTCACCGGCACGGTCGAGCAGATGAGCGCACGGGATTCGTCGAACACCCATGAGGTGATCTCCGAGCTCTTCCGCGCCATGGACACGCCCATCGCGCAGCGTGCCGGCTCCGGCTTGCGCCCCTGGGCCGATGCGTTTCCCTATGTGAATGGGCACCTGTTTTCGGGTTCGGTCGAGGTGCCGCGGTTCAGCCGGATCGCGCGATCTTATCTCCTGCATGTCGGCAATCTCGACTGGACAAAGATCAACCCGGACATCTTCGGCTCGATGATCCAGGCGATTGCCGAGGACGAGGAGCGGGGCGCGCTGGGCTTGCACTACACCAGCGTCCCCAACATCCTGAAGGTGCTGAATCCGTTGTTCCTCGATGACCTACGCGACAAGCTGGGGGCGGCCGGGACCAACAAGCGCAAGCTGGCGAACCTGCGCAAACGCCTGGCGAAGATCAGGGTCTTCGATCCAGCCTGCGGTTCGGGCAATTTCCTGGTGATTGCCTACAAACAAATGCGCGAGATCGAGCGTCGGATCATCGTGGCGATGAATGGCGGCGCCGGCACCGTCGAAGAGTTGCTCGACACGCATTCATGGCCCGGCGAAAAGAGCGTGATCCCCCTGACCAACTTCCGGGGGATCGAACTGCGTGACTTCCCGGCCGAGATCGCCCGGCTGGCGCTGATCATCGCCGAATATCAATGCGACGTGCTCTATCGGGGCCAGAAGGAAGCGCTGGTCGAGTTTCTACCGTTGGCCGCAGAGAACTGGATCACTTGCGGCAACGCGCTCCGGCTCGACTGGCTGAGTCTGATGGATGTCAAGAACACGGGCGTCAAAACGCGTGGCGATGATCTGTTCGGGACGCCGCTGGATCAGACCGAGATCGACTTCGAGAACGAGGGCGGCGAGACGTACATCTGTGGGAACCCGCCGTATCTAGGATCGACGTGGCAGTCAGCGCTGCAGAAATCCGACCTTGAAGCGATCTTTGGACAAAGAACCAGAACTTGGAAGTCACTCGATTATGTGGCCGGCTGGTTCATGAAGGCTGCCGAGTACGCAACCGTTACCAATGCGGCTGCGGCCTTTGTTGCGACCAACTCTATCTGTCAGGGACAACAAGTACCAATTTTGTGGCCGCTCATTTTCGAGACCGGGAACAAGATTGCATTTGCTCATACGAGCTTCAAGTGGGCTAACCTTGCTAGCAACAAGGCCGGCGTAACCGTAGCGATCATTGGTATTGCCATTAGCCCGGGGCGAGTGCGGCGACTCTTCATGTCTAGCGAGATCTCCGCGCCCGTAGTTAAGAACGCAGTCAACATCAACGCTTATCTGGTGGACGCGGTTGATGTGTGGATCGAAAAGAGCGCCCGGCCGATTTCAAGAATCGCTTCAATGGATCGAGGCAACAGCCCCGTGGATGGTGGCAATCTCCTTTTGTCTGGTTCCGAAGTAGGAAGACTCGATATTCCAAGTCACATCCGCTCTCGATTTGTTCGCCGCATCTATGGCTCAGCCGAATTCATTCGAGGGCAGTCACGACATTGCTTGTGGATTGATGACGCCGAAGCGGCCGCTGCTCGGGCGTGGCCAACTCTAAACTCGCGCATCAAGGCTGTAGAGGCGGTCCGTCTCGAAAGTCGGAAAGCGGCTACCCGTGCCGGTGGGGCTCACCCACACCGCTTTGACGAAAAACGACAAGTCGGCAATGAAGAAGTAATTGCGGTCCCTCGCATATCGTCAGAAGCGCGTGCATATCTCCCAGTTGGTGTTCTGCCGAAGGGAGACATCATAACGGATCTTCTCTTTGCACTTTACGATGCACCGCTCTGGAATATGGCGCTTATCGCCTCGAAGCTCCACCTCGTCTGGATCGCCACGGTTTGCGGAAAACTGAAAACCGATTACCGCTACTCCAACACCCTCGGCTGGAACACCTTTCCGGTTCCCAAACTGACCGAGAAGAACAAGGCCGACCTGACCCGCTGCGCCGAGGACATCCTTCTCGCACGCGAGGCGCATTTCCCCGCGACCATTGCCGATCTCTACGATCCCGAAAAGATGCCTGCGGACCTCCGTGCCGCCCACGACCGCAACGATGAGGTCCTGGAGCGCATCTATATCGGCCGCCGATTCAAGAACGATACCGAGCGCCTGGAGAAGCTGTTCGAACTCTATACGAAGATGACGAAGGCCCAGCCGGCTGAGGCATCGGCGACCTCATGACAAGGCTGTTCCGCATCAAAGACGGGCAGCTCGTAGAGAGGCAGCGTAAGCCGCTCGATCTTGAAGAAAAGATCGAAAGTTGGGTTTGCAGCGACCTTAGTTTGATTGGTGTCGATGGTGTCGTGGTGGGTCGCCAGGTTGACACCGCTCATGGCAAGCGCATCGATATTCTGGCCATGGATCGCGATGGCAATCTGATCGTTATCGAGCTGAAGCGGGACAGGAGCCCTCGCGACATCGTCGCTCAGGTCTTGGATTACGCCTCTTGGGTCTGCCGCCAGACGACCAGCGACATCCACGAGCTTGCCCGGCGCAAAAACGGGCGCCCACTTGCTGAAATCTACCGAGAGAAGTTCAATAGCAGTCTGCCGGAAACGCTGAACGCGACCCATCAGATGATTGTCGTCGCCAGTGAAGTCGACGAGGCCAGCAAGCGCATCATCGAATACCTATCGGAGGAACACAGCGTCGGCATCAACGCGGCGTTCTTCAACGTGTTTGGCGAGAACGGCGCCGAGTGGCTCACCACCGATGCGCTGCTTGAGCAGGAGGCGGTGGCGGACCGCGCTACCCGCAAAGCCCGACCGCCGTGGACAGGCTATTACTACGTCACTGGCGGGCCAGAAGAAGAACGGCCGTGGGAGGACATGCGTAAGTATGGCTTCATCACCGCTAGCGGTGGCGCGTGGTATTCCGACCGCCTCTTACGCCTCTCGGTCGGTGACAAGGTTTTCTACTATCAGGGAAACAACGGCTATCTCGGCTACGGGGTCGTCACGACGGAGCGCCAGCTGGCCCGAGACTTCGAACTGCCGGATGGCCGAACGCTCACCCAGGCGATCGCCAAGGCTTACTTGACGGAATACGACGACGACCCCGACCGTTGCGCCTACGCCGTCGGCATCGAGTGGATCAGGACGTTCGACAGATCGGAGGCTAAGACATTTCAGGGAATATTCGCCAACCAGAACACGGTCTGCAAACTTCACAGCCAGGAGACAGTCGATTTCCTCACGGATGCGTTCTCGGTGAAGCATGAGGCGGGGGAAGCGTGAGCGACTTGGTCTTGCTTCAGATGCCTGAGTGCTCCCGGCAGTGTCTGATCAAGGAGCACTCATTTTACATCGAACAAGCCCAAAGCCGTTTGCTATCGCAGTTTGACGACATTGAATCCGAAGCCGATCGCGCGGCTGAGGAGTGGCTGGAGGAGGGAAATCGCCATTTCGACCCGGATCATCACGATCCCAGCGACTTCTATGAGGCGGCCAATGACGCGGGTATCGAATTCTATGAACTCCTGAGCGATATGAAGGAGCAAACCCGCCTAGCGATAGTTGCCGGGATGTTTCACCGGTGGGAGAAGAGGCTCCGCGATTGGCTGGTACAAGAGACGCAACATTGGCATCGAGGTGAAAGTGTTAAGTGGAAGATCTGGTCGGTTAGTTTCGGCGACATTATCGACTTTCTTGAATGTACCGGTTGGAAGATCAGAAAAGAGGCGTACCACAGCAAGCTCGATTCGTGTCGTCTTATCGTCAATGTGTACAAACACGGCGATGGTACATCGGTCGACGAGCTGAGGAAACGTTATCCCATATACTTAAGTGGTCCTTCAGCGGCCTATGACCATTCGTTCTCCGACGCATCGTATCGTGATTATTCGCACCTAAGGGTCACAGATGAACACCTCCAAAGTTTCGCAAAAGCGATAAAAGATTTCTGGCAGGATGTCCCCGAGGAAGTCCTTGAGTCTCAGCTAACCGTTTTGCCGGACTGGTTCGGCAAAGCCCTTCAAAAGGACATCGCGAGCCCACAAAGGTGAGAAGGAGATGACATCCGGCGCGAATAAGACCATTCCTTCCGTCTCCGTCAGTTACGCTCGGAACGGTACGGCGACAAAGTCGAACGAGCTCGGCATGCGGCCGATGCAGGAACGCGCGTTCGAGCGGCGGGGCGAGCAGTATCTCCTGATCAAGTCGCCGCCGGCTTCGGGCAAGAGCCGAGCGCTCATGTTCATCGCCCTCGACAAGCTACACCACCAGGGCTTGAAACAGGCGATCATCGTGGTGCCGGAGAGGTCCATCGGCGCCAGTTTCCACGACGAGCCGCTGAGCCAGTTCGGCTTCTTCGCTGACTGGACGGTCGCGCCGAGATGGAACCTCTGCAACGCGCCAGGCTCGGACGGCGGCAAGGTCAATTCGGTCAAAGCTTTCTTGGACAGTGACGACCGGGTCCTGGTCTGCACCCATGCCACGTTTCGCTTCGCGGTCGACAAGTACGGGGTCGAGGCCTTCGACGGTCGATTGATCGCGGTGGACGAGTTCCACCACGTTTCGGCCAATCCCGACAATAAGCTCGGGGCGCATCTCGCGGCGTTTATCGGCCGCGACAAGACACACATCGTGGCGATGACCGGATCGTATTTCCGCGGCGACGCCGAGCCGGTGCTGATGCCCGAAGACGAGGCGAAATTCGATACGGTCACCTATACCTATTACGAGCAGCTGAATGGCTACCAACATCTGAAGCGGCTCGACATAGGCTACTTCTTCTATTCCGGCGCCTACTCGGACGACATTCTGAAGGTTCTCGACCCGGCCGAGAAGACGATCGTCCACATTCCAAGCGTCACGTCGCGCGAAAGCACCAAGGACAAGCACCGCGAGGTCGAGCACATCATCGAAGAGCTGGGCGACTGGCAGGGCACCGACTCCGCGACCGGTTTCCAACTCGTGAAGACGGCCGACGGTCGGGTCTTGCGGATCGCCGATCTGGTCGACGACGATCCGTCGAAGCGGGACAGGGTCTCGGCCGCATTGAAAGATCCGGCACAGAAGAACAATCGCGACTATGTGGACATCATCGTTGCCCTGGGCATGGCCAAGGAGGGCTTCGACTGGATTTGGTGCGAACACGCCCTGACTGTCGGTTACCGATCCAGCCTGACTGAAATCGTCCAGATCATCGGACGCGCGACGCGCGATGCACCCGGTAAGAGCCGCGCTCGCTTCACCAATCTGATCGCCGAACCCGATGCGTCCGAGCAGGACGTGGTCGAGGCGGTCAACGACACGCTCAAGGCCATCGCCGCCAGCTTGCTGATGGAGCAGGTGCTGGCACCACGTTTCAATTTCACGCCCAAGCGGCCCGACAGCAATCCGATCGACGGCTACGACTACGGTGAAGGCGGCTACGACCCGGAGAAGGAGAATGTCGGCTTCAACGAACAAACCGGGCAATTCCAGATCGAGATCAAGGGGCTTGTGGAACCTAAGAGCGAAGAGGCCCAGCGCATTTGCCAAGAAGATCTCAACGAGGTGATCGCCGCCTTCGTTCAGGACAAGCCTACGATCGAGCGCGGCATGTTCGACGAAGAGCTGGTCCCGGAGGAGCTAACCCAGGTGCGCCTGGGCAAGATCATCAAGGATAAGTATCCCGCGCTCGACGACGAGGATCAGGAAGCGGTCCGTCAGCACGCGATCGCGGCTCTCAATCTGACACAGCAGGCTGTTAATCCGGACGCTGACACGACCGAAAGTGGAAACACGGCCTTGATCGACGGTGTGCGAAAGTTCGCGCTCAGCGTCACTGAACTCGACATCGATCTGATCGATCGGATCAATCCCTTCAGCCAGGCCTATGCTATTCTTGCAAAGGAAATGAACGCCGAGAACCTGAAACAGATCGAGTCGATCATTTCGGCGAAGAAGGTTCAACTCACCCCCGAGGAGGCACGCGACCTCGCCCGACGCGCTCTGAAATTCAAACAAGAGCGCGGCAGGCTCCCGGACATCGCCTCGCCCGACGCCTGGGAAAAGCGCATGGCCGAGGGCGTTGCCTTTCTCGCGCGCATGAGGGCCGAGGCGGCTGATGGCTAAGCAGTTCACCGAGGAGGACGATGCGCTGCTCGCCGAGCTCGGCGTTGAGGTCGAAGCGAAGAAAGCACCGACCCGGACGCTGCGCGAGGAACGCATCATCGCCGGCTTCGAAGACATACAGCGTTTTGTGGAAGAGCACGGGCGCGCTCCCCTACACGGCGAAGATCGAGACATCTTTGAGCGGTTGTACGCTGTCCGCCTCGATCGACTCCGTGCGTTGGAGGAATGCCGCGTCCTTCTTGAACCGCTGGACCGTCATGGGCTTTTGGAAGGAACAGCCCCGGCCGCCGCCCCACCGGTCGATGACATGGACGATGAGGCGCTTCTCGCCGAACTTGGTGTTGAAGTGGCGCCAGTCGCCGAGCTCAAGCACGTTCGATCCACGGTCGAGAAGAAGGCGGCCGAAGAGATCGCCAACCGGGAGAAGTGCGAGGATTTCGGCAGGTTCAAACCGCTGTTTGACCAGGTGCAACACGACCTTGACACGGAGGTACGAGTCACCAGGCCGTTCGTTCGTGACGCCGGGTTCCTGAAAGCGGAAATCAAAGCCGGCCAGTTTTTCATCCTGGGTGGGCAAACTGCTTATGTTGCCGACGTCGGTGAGCCGTTTAAGGCGCCCAACGGAGAAACCGACGCAAGGCTCCGCCTGATCTATTCCAACGGCACGGAGAGCAATCTTCTCCTGCGCTCCCTGCAACGCGCGCTCTACAAGGACGAGGCCGGGCGGCGGATCACCGAGCCCGGCGCCGGGCCTTTGTTTGCCGACGAGAATGCCGAGGGAGACCTAGCAAGCGGGACGATCTACGTTCTCCGCAGTAAGTCCGACCATCCGGCGGTTGCCGCCAATCGCGATGTTCTCCACAAGATCGGCGTGACAGGTGGCGATGTAGAGCGCCGACTTGCAAATGCCAAGCTTGATCCGACGTTCCTGTTGGCGGATGTGGAGATCGTCGCGACCTATGAACTGTTCAACGTCAATCGGCGACGGCTTGAGACTCTTATCCACCGCGTCTTCGACCCTGCTCGGATGCACATCGAGATCGACGATCGCTTCGGTCAGCCGGTGACCCCCCGCGAGTGGTTCTTGGTGCCGCTGTTCGTGATCGATGAGGTCGTGGAAAAGATCAAGGATGGCTCGATAACCGATTACGTCTACGACCCGGGCACCGCCTCTTTGACTCGCATTGCCGAGGGATCTATGCGTTCCGAAGGCGGAGGGTAACAGGGCGGCATCGAGGGGCTCTTGCTAGTGGAACGTTTTTGACATTTGAGCCCCGTCTCCAGTCTAGCTCTTGTTCAAACGTCAAATACGAAAAGCTCCACCAGAAGTCATAGACTTGCAAGTGGCTCCCATGACTCCGACGTCCGCTCAAGTGCGTGTGCTGGTGGGGTGGCCTTTGGCCACGACCAAACACCGCAACCGCAAACCAATTCCGCCGCCCGGCGCGGCGCCTTCATGTTCACCAACCGGATAACGGAGTGATCAACAGCCCATGGAAGACGAAGACCTGGACACGACCCTTCCCGCCAATGCACCGATGCTTTCGGCAAGCGAAGACGCGGAAGCGGTTGGCACGGAAGAGGTCGCGGAGACCGAGGCGGAAGACCTAACCGAAGCCGAACAAAGCGCTGAGGAAGCGGAACAGGAGCCGGAGTTCGACGAAATCGAATTCGAAGGCCAGACCTACGCCGTTCCGAAGGCGCTCAAAGACGGCTTCCTGATGCAGGCCGACTACACCCGCAAGACCCAGGAGGTGGCCGACGAACGTCGCGCCGTCGAAGCCTGGGGCCAGGAACTGGACCAGCGCCAGCAGGCGTTCGCCCAGCAGATCGAGGCGCAGCGGGCGCACTTCACCGACTACGCGAGACTGGCATCGCTGGACGATGCCCTGGCCCAGTACCAGAAGGTGGACTGGGCGACCTATGTCGAGCAGGACCCGACTGCCGCACAGCAACACCGGGTACGCTACGACACCATCAAGGATCAGCGGCAGGCACTTGCCGCGAAGGTATCGAGGGCCGAGCAGGAACGGGCATCGACGGCGCAGCACTCGCTTGCCAGGCGCATCGATGAAACCCAGGACGTACTCCGCCGCGATATCGAGAACTGGGGACCGGACCTCGCCAACCAGCTCACCGAATACGGCATGCAACTGGGCTACACTCAGCAGGAACTCTCCGCGCTGAACACGGACGCCCGTGCCGTCAAGGTGCTGCATCGGGCATTCCAGGCCGACCAGCTTCTCAAGGAACCGAAGCCGGGCAAGCGCCCCGCCTCGCAAGCGATCAAACCGTTGCAGACGGTGACCAAGAAACGGTCCCGCCCGCCGGCATCGCCGACGCCGAGCGATACCGACTCGGACGAGGCATGGATGAAGAAGCGCCGGGCCCAGCTTCACAAACGAAGCTAGACCTGACCCCACGACAACCAAAGGGACTGACCGAGCCGCCCGGCGGGCGGCTTTTTCGTGGGCGCCTCAGGTCACCATGACAGGAGGCCAACAATGGCCAACAGCATACTCACCCCGACCCAGGTCACGCGCGAAGCGCTGCGTGTCCTGCACCAGAAGCTCGGCTTCATCGGCTCCATCCATCGGGGCTATGACGACCGATACGCAAAGACCGGCGCCAAGATCGGCAACACCCTGAAGATCCGCCTGCCGAACGAATACACGGTTCGGACCGGCGCGACGCTCTCGGCCCAGGACACCAGCGAAACCAGTGTCGACCTCACCGTCGATACCCAGGCCGGTGTCGACGTGAACTTCACGTCCGAAGAGCTGACCATGGACCTGGACGACTTCTCCGATCGCATCCTCGAGCCGGCGATGGCCGTCGTGGCGGCGAAAATGGAGAGCGACGCCCTGTCCATGTACAAGGATGTCTACAACCAGGTGAACAATGCCGGTTCCGCCATCACCTTCGCCAGGGTGCTGGAGGGCCGTAAGCAACTGGTGGACAACCTTGCGCCGACGTCCAAGCGCTCGGTGTGCCTCAACACCCAGGACAACATCGACCTGGTCGATGCCCTGAAGGGCCTGTTCCAGGATTCCACGCAAGTGGCGAAGCAGTACCGCGACGGCTTTGTCGGCCGGACCGGTGGCTTCGACTTCATGGAATCGACCCTGATGCCGCGGCACACCTCCGGTTCCGACGACGGTACCGGCGACTACCTGGTTAACGGTGCGGATCAGACCGGCGCCACGCTCGTCGTCGACACCGGTACCGGCACGCTCCTGCAAGGTGATGTCCTCACCATTGCCGGGGTCAACAGGGTGCATCCGGAGACCAAGGAAGACACCGGCATCCTGCAGCAGTTCGTGGTGACCGCATCGACGGGAGCGAGCGCGACTTCGGTGGCGATCAGTCCGTCGATCGTCACTTCGGGCGGACGCCAGAACGTTTCCGGTTCGCCGGCCAACAACGCGGCGGTCACCAAAGTCGGCGGAGCCAACGTGACCTACGGCATGTCTCTGGCCTATCACAAGGATGCCTTCGCCTTCGGCACGGCTGATCTTGTGATGCCGGACGGCGTCGATTTCGCTGCGCGCCGGACCTTCGATGGCATCTCCATGCGTATCGTGCGCCAGTACGACATCAACAACGACAAGTTCCCTTGCCGTATCGATGTCCTCTACGGCTACAAGGCGATCCGCGCCCAACTCGCGGCGCGCCTTGCCAACAACTAAGGTCTGACCGACCGGACGGCGCGGGTTTCGATCCGCGTCGTTTCTTTCTTCGGAGCCTCCCGCGATGGCGATCTCGAACTATGCCGAGCTGCAGACCGCCATCGTGACCTGGATGGCGCGTGACGGCGACGGCGACCTGACGTCCCAGGCGCCGACCTTCATCGCCCTTGGGGAATCGCGGCTGAACCGCGACCTCCCACTCAGGGTGATGGAAGTCGACACGACGCTGACCGGCGCGACCAGCTCTCGGGAACTGACGTTGCCGAGCGATTTCGTCGAGCCCATCAGCTTGCATCTGACGACCTATGGCGACGAGCGCTGGTTGCGGCCGTTCATTGCCGGCTCGGGACCGCATCTGACTTATCTCACCGGCAATTCGGCGCCGACGGCCTGGACGATCAACGGGACGACCATCGACCTCGATAGCCCTTGCGACGAGGCGCATACGTTTCGGTTCAGATACCGCAAGAGCTTCGCTCTTTCGGCGAGTGCAACAACCAACTGGCTGTTGACCAACCATCCCGATGTCTACCTGTCGGCCGGCCTGGTCGAGGGATATCAGTTCATGAAGGCGCCGGAGGCGGTGTCCCTCTGGGAAGCCCGCTATCGCGCCAACGTCGACGAGGTGAAGCGCAAAGAAGCGAAAAGCAAACAGGCGACGCTGGTGGTCGATCCGGGTCTCCTCGGCGTCGGTGGCTACAACATCAATACCGGGCTGGCGTAGATGGCCATCCCCTTTGGCCCCTGGCGGCCCGATCCCTATCTCATCGGATCGAATTTCTGCCAGGAAGCCCTCAACGTCCTTCCCTCGTCCATGGGGAAGAAGCCGTTCCCCGACATCGCGGCGATATCAAATGCGGTTGGGGCCGATGTGCGCGGTGCTTACGTCGCTCGCTCGTCGTCCGGCTCAGCGGCCATTTTCGCGTTCACGGCGACCAAGGCGTTCAAGTTCGATGGCACCTCCGCATGGACGGACGTTTCCAATGCGGGTGGAAATTTCAGCCTTCCGGCCGACGACTATTGGTCCATCGATCAGCAAGACAACATTCTCTACGCCGCACAGGCCGGCGATCCGGTTCAATGGATCAACGTCGATTCAGGAACGAACTTCGCTGCTCTCGGTGGCTCGCCACCCCAGGCCCGATACGTCAAAGCGGTTGGCGACTTCTTGTTTCTCCTAGACCTGACATCGCCCCAAGGTCCTGTGGCCTCGACGGGGCGCATCCAGGGTGCCTGGTCGGGTATCAGAGATTTTGACCACTGGACCTACGGCGAGAAGTCATCGGACTTCTTTACCCGGTTCTCCGGCGGCCACATCATGGGCATGACGAGCCGGGAGACCGGGTTGCTCATCCAGGAAGGTGCGGTCAATCGGTTCCAGAGGGTCGGCGACCGACGGGTCTGGAACATCACAAGGGTCGAGGGGGCACAGGGCACCAGGAGCCCACATTCGATCGTCGAGCACCAGGGGGTTGCCTACTATTACGGGACGGACGGGTTTGTGGCTTCTGCTCCCGGTGCCTTCACGAAGGAAGCCGGTATCGAATGGGTCGATGAATGGTTCAAGGAGACCGTCAACGTCAGTCGCATCAAGACAGTCATCGGCGCCCTTGATCCGACGAGGCCGAGGATCTTCTGGCTCTTTCCGACCGTCGGCAACGACGCTTATGCCCTGGACCACATCATTGGCTACGACAAGCAAGTCGGTGAATGGTTCCATGCCGAGACGGAAGCGACGTTTATCTTCAAGGCGTCCACGACAGGAACGACACTCGAGAATCTCGGCGGCGCCGGGCTGGGCTACACCCTCGAGACCGTCCCGTATTCGCTCGATAGCGATATCTGGAAGGGCGGCGCACCGAGGCTGGGCGCCTTCACAGGCGACCAGCGGCTTGGCTATTTCACCGGGTCGAACCTGAAGGCGACAATACGGACGCCGTTACTCCAACTCATTCCAGGCAAGCGGGCGTTTGTTCGTGGCTTCAGGCCGACCACAGACGCCACGAACGTCAAAGGTCGCGTGGCGACGGCCGAGAGACCCCAGGACAGCGTGACATGGGGTTCGGAGACCGCGCTGACGACGCAAGGACTCATCCCCGCCAGGGCATCGGCGCGGCTCCATCGCTTCGAGAACACCATCGCAGCCGGTGAGATCTGGGACGACATCCAGGGCATCGACCTCAATCCCGAGGACGTCAGCCCCGATGGAGCGCGGTAATGGCCACAGTCTTCCCCCGCGCCGATTACAAGACGATTGAGCCAACGCAGTTGGCAGGGACCTCGAAGACGCTCTGCTACACGGTCGGGGACGATGGTGAAGATTGGGCCGATGTCACCGGTATCCTGATTGTTGGCGCCGGCGCCTGCCGGATCCACTGCAAACTCAGCTCTAATAGCACGGAACGGCTTCTGAATGACGATGTGACGGTCGACGCGGGCTATCCGCACATGATCGAGGGTTTACCGATCCACATGGAAGCTGGTGGGACGATTT
>JAKSCU010000491.1 GCA_022360435.1 Bacillota bacterium | reverse complement strand
TTAAAATATTATTGTTATTGGGCAAAATTATAACCGATTCGGCGTTAACGCCATTAACAGCATCAACCAGGTCTTCGGCCGAGGGGTTCATGGTCTGACCGCCCTCCACCACCACCTCCACCCCCGTGCTCTCAAGGATGGTGGCCATACCCTCTCCGGCGCCCACCGCCACCACGCCCGCCGGTTTGCTCTCACCGGCGGCGGGCAAGCTTAAATCCCGGTGCTGCTCCTCCATGTTGCTGATTTGCACCCGCTGTAGGGCGCCGTACTTCAAACCGCACTCCAGCACCAGCCCGGGGTGATTGGAGTGTATGTGCACCTTGGCCGTCCGGTCGTCCCCCACCACCAGCAAACAGTCACCGTAAGGAGCCAATTCCGCCCGTAGTGTATCCAGAGGAACGTGTCTGCCGGTGAGTACGAATTCAGTGCAGTAGGTGAATTCTATTTCAGCGGTAAAGTCCCTGGCCCGTGTGGCGGCAAATTCTTTGTGCTGGCTGGCCGCCAGGTCGAACAGCTCACCGTTGTGCCGGGAGGCGGCGTCCCGGAGCGCCCGGATAATTCCTTCCAGGATTACCACCAGCCCTTTGCCGCCGGCGTCCACCACCCCGGCCTCACGTAAAACCGGTAGTTCCGCCGGTGTTTCCGCCAGGGCTTTCTCTGCCGCCCGGTGGGCCAAAAGGATCAGCCGCACCGGGTCATTGCTCCGGGTGACCGTCCTGGCGCAAGCCTCGGCGGCTTTGCGGCAGACCGACAGAATTGTTCCCTCCACCGGATTGCCGACCGCCTTGTAGGCAGCTTCCGAACCGCGGGCAAAGGCTCCGGCTATATCGGCGGCGCCGGCTGTTTCCTTGCCCCGCAGCGCGGCGGCGAAACCGCCGAACACCTGGGACAGTATCACACCCGAGTTGCCCCTGGCTCCCAGCAGGCAACCCCGGGCCATGGCCGCGGCCACGTCGCCGATACTGCCGCTGGTGACCTGTCGGGCTTCCTTTACTCCGGACAATACCGTCAGGTACATATTTGTGCCGGTATCCCCGTCCGGTACCGGGAAAACATTTAGAGCATCCACTTCCGCCCTGTTTTCAGCCAAAAGGTTGGCGCCGCCAACCAGCATATACGTCAGCTGTTCCCCGTCAAAGGAAAATATGTACAACCAACTTCCCCCTTGTCTGCGCCATTGCTGTATAAGGTAAAATTACCTGACCCTAATAATTCGACGCAATGTTCAGTAAACCTCTTCAATCCGACAATTTTTTCTTGGTAAGGGGTTTGGTGTTATAAGCTGGAGACAAATGGCTTTAGTTCAACAGTTGACGAATTAACATTGACCGGTAAAGGGGGGCGCCGGCCCCCTTTTCAGTACGGCATTTGTTGCTGCATGCCTACGGCGCCGGTACCCGCGCTTGCCACCGCAGCCACGCCGGCGGGACGAACCGGATACCAATTGCGATCGTGCATCAGGTTGAACATTTGCTTTTGCAAGTTAATTTCATCGTTGTTAAGCTGAATCAGGGTATTGCGTATCCGGTCGTTAGCGGATTCCAGCACCGCCGTGTGGTATTGGCTGGATATGAACTTGGTGCCCAACAGCAAGTCGAACATAATATCCTTGTCACTAAATTGCACTTGTCACACCTCCCGGTGAATTTGCCCAGTTTAATGCTGCGCCTTGGCGTACGGCATTCCCGCGTCCTGCAATAAGCCTTGCAGGGTACTGACATGACGCTGTCCTTTTTCCGCCGTCTGCTGCAGTATGGCCTGCACCGCGGGGTCACGGCTGACACTCATGTACAGCTGAACCTTTTTGGCGCATATATCTTCGGCCCGCAACTGTTCTTCAATGGCCAGCTTTTCCGCTTCCGTCAATTTCCCCATGTGCATAAATTCTCACCTCCCCCTGATTTTGAAGCTGATGCTATTTTTTGCCCGCCGGGTAATTATATGCGCCGGCCAATGTGGTAAAATAAGACAGGCCAAATTATTTCAAACCTACACTAATTGGCAAAATGCCCCCATAATTCCTATATCGACCGAACTATATTATATTTATGAATTTTTCTATGCAAAGTGGTTCGGCCAATTCCCAGCAACCTCGCCGCCCATGTTACATTCCATTTGCTTTGTTCCAACGCATGAATTATAGTGTTACGCTCCGCTTCTTCAGTAGATTGTGTCAATAACCCGCCCTGCGTCTCCATTCTTTGCAAATCCAAAACTTTTAACTCATCCGGCAAGTCTTCCTCAGTTATTAACGGACCATCTGCCAGGGCAACCATGCTTTCAATGCAATTCTCCAGCTGACGTACATTTCCCGGCCAGGAATAACTAAGGAACTGCCGATATATGCCCTCACTAATATTGACTTTCCGCTTGTTAAAATTACGGTGGAAGTTGCGTAAAAAAAACGGCACCAGATCGTAAATATCCTCAATTCGCTCCCTAAGGGGAGGTATCTGAATATTGATGACTTTGAGCCTATAATATAAATCCAGGCGAAATTGTCCTTGTTTCACCATTTCCGAACAATCTTGATTGGTTGCCGCAATTACCCGCACATTGACATTGCGAGTTCCTCCTTCCCCGATCCGGCACACTTCACAAGTTTGCAAAACCCGAAGCAATACAGATTGAACGGATAACGGCATGTCCCCAACTTCATCTAAAAAAATGGTGCCCTCGTGGGCCAATTCAAATTTTCCCGCCTGGCCGCCACGCCGGGCCCCGCTAAAAGCTCCTTCAGCATAACCGAAAAGTTCGCTTTCAATAAGCGTATCAGGAATAGCCGCACAGTTAACGGCAATAAACGGTTTATCCCGGCGTGGGCTTATTTGATGAATAATCCGGGCAATATTTTCCTTTCCCGTGCCACTTTCTCCCTGGATAAATACTATTGAGTCAGTCTTTGCCGCCTTGGCGGCTAACTTTAATACCGACCGTGTTTTTGGGCTACGACCAACCCAGGGACTCCCTTCCTGTTTTCCTTCTATACCGGACTCTGTGGATTCCCACTGGCAAAAAGTCGCCAAACCCCTGCCGGGAAAAACATCTAAAATATGTTCCCCTTCAATATCTTTACTCTTGTAACCCAGCATTTCTGCTCCGGCTTTGCTCAAACCGGCAATAAAGCCATTTGAGTTAAAGGCGGCAAGCCCGTCGGTTATCATTTCTTCGGCTATTTTTTTGTTTTGCCGACTGAGATAAAACTTGCGCTCAAATTCAATGATACGTAAATTGTGTTCGATCATGCCGGCTCCCATTACGGCCAGAGCCAATAGTTGATCGCTTTTGCACACCGATGAACTGGATATATTAAGCACTCCTGCAATTGATTTATTCGGGTGACGGATAGGGGCTCCCCAGCAATTCACAAAATGAACCGGCTTAACATAATGTTCCCACCCGCAAATAGCCATGGGTACTTGTTCAATTAAAACAGTGCCAATAACATTGGTTCCTTTTTTATCTTCACGCCAATTTGAACCTAGTTTAATGGATATCTTTTGCACCTTGTCCAAAAATACAGGGTCCCCTATAGATTCCAGGATAACACCATCTTTATCGGTGACCAGAATCAGGTAATCACTGCCATGCAAGAAATTAAGCATGTATTGTAATACGATCTTACTAACCCGAACCAAATCTTCATTAGCATGAACAAGCTCTTTAAACTGGCTTAACGCCAAAATATCACTATTTATAATCCGTTGGTGATCTACCTGCTGCTCCCGGCAACGATTCCAGGAACGATAGATTGCAGGTGACACCTTGTTAACAACAGCCTTGTCGTTACCGTTCACAAATTGTAACCACACGCTCTCCATATTATTCTCCTTTCCTTGTCTACCCATAAAACTAAATTTGCACCAAATTCTTAGGTTAATAATTTAAATTTTCTGAAGTATTATATTAAAATAAAAATATAAAAATCCTTTAAAATAATTACTGACATAACAGGAAAGGAATGCTTTTTTGTTACTTAAATGGAAACGACATTGCTGGTCGATTTCGGTATATTAAGGGCTTAACCGGACACCAATAACAAAAAAATATACCTGGCCATATATGTACATATATGGCCAGGAAAAAAGAACGCATTACCGAAAAGCGCATACCAAGGGAACATATCGGTACTTTTTATTTTTCACCACTCACCTCGCCGGCTTTTTCAAATCGGCCATATTTGAAGGCGCCTCCTCCGATATTCTGGCTCAAGATTTAGTGCCGTAATATGCGATCTGATACAGATTTTTCATGTCCTGGAGGCTGGGTACACGGGGATTGCAGAAAACACATATATCATTAATGGCGCTTTGCGCCAACTCATCAAGTGACGATTTAAATTTCTTTTCGTCAATTCCGCTATCCTTAATGGTATGGGGCAAACCAATATCTTGTTGCAACTGAAGAATTGCCTTGATCAACTTGTCAACCGCATCCCGTTCATCTTCAAATTGCAGATTAAGGGCGCCTGCTATTTCAGCATATTTTTCAGACACAGCAATGGAGTTAAATTTTATCACATAGGGGAGGGCCAACGAGTTAGCCTCGCCATGCGGAATGCCGAACATAGTCCCAAGCTGGTGCGCCAGGGAATGAACAATCCCCAGGAATGAATTGGTAAAGGCCATGCCGGCCATAAGAGAGGCGGTGTGCATGTCTTCCCGGGCTACTTGGTTACGGCCGTCGGCATAAGCTTTGGGTAAACTCTTAAATACCATTTGAATAGCCCGCAGGGCCAATGCGCGATCAATTTCGGTAGCGGCTATAGATGTGTAACACTCAATAGCATGAGTCAACACATCCATGCCGGTGGCAGCAGTTACCTTGGGCGGCATGGAGGCGGCTAATTCCGGGTCGGCAATGGCGATATCCGGCGTAATTTCATTACTGGCGATAACGTCCTTGACAACCGGTTTAATGTTACGATTAGTTATAACGGCGGCGCAAGTGGCTTCGGATCCCGTGCCGCTGGTGGTAGCGATAGCAATAAACCGGGCTTTATTCCTGAGTTTTGGTGTTTCAGAAAAAACCTTTTCCCAACTAATGTCGGGGTACTCGTAAAATACCCACATGCCTTTGGCTGCATCTATAGGCGATCCTCCGCCTATGGCAACAATCCAGTCGGGCTTAAAAGCTTGCATTAATTTTGCGCCCGCCTCCACTGTTTCACGGGAAGGATCGGGCTCGACATCGACAAAAGCTTGCGTTTCTATGCCGGCCTGCTGGAGGTTGTCTTTTACTTTGTTAACCAAACCCACTTCATCCATGGTTTTATCGGAAACTATAAACGCTTTGCTACCTCCAATCTGCTTTAGATAATCCACAGAACCCCAACCAAATACAATATTTTTGGGCACCCTAAAAGATTTCATTAAAGATACCTCCTCAATTAAGTTATTTTGCTTATGTAAAATAACTTGCATATTTTATGCCAGATAGCAATAGTGACCACACTTAAATAAAAAAGGCTTGATATAAGATAGCTAGTATAATAAAACATTATGAAAAAACAATTTATGCTAAAAAAGCAAATTAAGGAATTTAATTGATAAATTTTGTTTATTAAGTGTGCTGCTTATGAAACACCTGTGCTATAAAGTGTTTCAACCATGACGCACGTAATTTAAGGACACCATACTTAATTATTAAATTGTTTAACATTAAATTATTTTCCATCACATGACGGCAGGATTATCCACGAAACAAGTTGAAGGAATCTTTAAAGGAATATACGTTATGAAAACAAATTGATTTTCCGAAGCCCTGTAATACAAACCGCAAGGTATGTTTTCCGGTCCACCTGAAATGTTCAATATATGTTCACCATTCGCCCTCATGTTCTATTTTGGAACGATATGTGCGCTTTTATGCCAAGCGCATGTCATCTCTTAAATGAGCGCAATTATTCCGGCAGGTTGAGTATACGGTATAACACCAATACGCATCGCTTTTTGGTCTGCAAATTTCGTCTGGAACAAATGTTGCATTTATAAATTTTTATACTGTCGTTATGCTTTTTGCGGCACAACGACTCCTGTCGGGCTGTCCAAACCCATGATTGGCTCCAGGTCGTTATGTTCAGCCAAGCATATATACTGTTTGCTTATTCTTTGGTCCATAAAAAAAGCGCACTAATTCAGTTCCCTCTGCGTGCGTTTCTAATACTCTTATCCTTGAATTCGGCCATAAATTATGGCCGGGTATACTTTCCTAAGAGTATCAAAAAGCGCGCTAACTCGGTTTCTTTCTGCGCGCGCTTTTTGATACTTGAAACCGGTTGTTAATATGGCCGGAGTCATACTTTTCCAAAAATATAAAATGGTGCTAAGGGGGGATTATCAAAATCTTTCGACGGACTGTGCCCGGCAATTCAGTTTATTTTAATCAAACCTGTGAGGAGTGAAAAAATGCTGAAAAAAAAGGTTAACGTTAATGGCACCAATATGACTTTGGTTGTTAGCCCGGATGATTTTCTGGTGGATGTTATCCGCGGCCAGTTGCACCTGACCGGAACCAAGGTGGGCTGCGGCAAGGCTCAGTGCGGCGCCTGCTCGGTGATCATGAACGGCAAGGTTGTCTTCGCCTGCGCCACCAAAATGAAGAAAGTTCCCGACGAGTCCATCATCACCACCATTGAAGGTATCGGGACCCCCACCAACCTGCACGCCCTGCAGTTGGCCTGGGTCAAACACGGCGGCGCCCAGTGCGGTTTTTGCTCGCCCGGCTTTATCGTCTCCGCCAAGGGTCTCCTGGACCAAAACATCAAACCGACCAGAGAAGAAGTGCGCAACTGGTTCCAAAAGCATAAGAACGTTTGCCGCTGCACGGGGTACAAGCCACTGGTGGACGCGGTAATGGACGCCGCCCGCCTGATGCGCGGCGAAATCACCGTGGAAGACCTGAGCTTTCAGATGCCGGCTGACGGGAAAATATGGGGCACCGACTACCCGCGCCCCTCGGCTGTGGGAAAAGTCACGGGCACCATCGATTACGGCGCCGATCTCGGCCTCAAAATGCCGACCGGCACCCTGCAACTCAAGCTGGTCCAGGCCCAGGTTTCCCACGCCAATATCCTTTCCATCGACACCGCCGAGGCGGAAAAAATGCCCGGTGTCTACAAGGTCGTCACTCATAAAGACATCAAGGGCAAAAATCGCATCACCGGCCTGATTACCTTCCCCACCAACAAAGGCGACGGCTGGGACAGGCCCATCCTGTGCGATGAAAAGGTATTCCAGTTCGGAGACGCCATCGCCATCGTCTGCGCCGACACCGAAGCACACGCCCAGGCCGCGGTGGAAAAAGTCAAGGTGGAATTGGAAGTGCTGCCGGCCTATATGGGCGCTCCGGCCGCCATGGCGCCCGACGCCATTGAGATTCACCCCGGCACCCCCAACGTTTACTTCAAGCAGGGTGTCGTAAAGGGAGAAGACACCGCGCCGCTGATGGAAAAAGCAGACGTTGTGGTGAACATGGAAGATCTGTTCGTTGGCCGCCAGCCCCATCTGCCCATTGAACCCGACGTGGCCGCGGCTTTCTTCGACGACGACAGCAATCTGCACATTATGTCCAAAAGTATCGGCCTGGAACTGCACGCCGCCATGATTGCCCCCGGACTGGGGCTTGAGGCCGGCAAAAACCTGTTCCTGGCCCAGTTCCCCGGCGTGGGCGGCACTTTCGGCTACAAGTTCAGCCCCACCACTGAAGCGCTGGTAGGCGCCGCGGCCATGGTCACCGGCAAGCCGGTTTTCCTGAACTTCAACTATTACCAGCAAATTACTTACACCGGCAAACGCTCGCCTTTCTTCATCGACCTGAAGTACGGGGCCAACAATGACGGCAAGATTATCGCCATGGAAAGCAACTGGGCGGTGGACCACGGTCCTTACTCCGAGTTCGGCGACCTCTTGACCGTACGCGGCGCCCAGTTTATCGGCGCCGGCTACGGCATTTCCAATATCCGGGGCGCCGGCTACACAGTTTGCACCAACCACGCCTGGGGTTCCGCCTTCCGGGCCTACGGCTCACCCCAGAGCTTCTTCGCCTCGGAGACGCTGATGGATGTTCTGGCCGAAAAACTGGGCCTGGATCCGCTGGAGTTGCGTTACGTCAACGCTTATCGCCCGGGGGACACCAACCCGTCCGGCCAGGAGCCCGAAGTTTACACTATGACCGATTTAATCGACGCTATCCGGCCCAAATACCAGGCCGCCCTGCAAGAGGCCCAAAAGTTCTCCACACCTGAAAAGAAACGCGGCGTCGGCATATCCGTGGGTTCTTACGGCTGCGGCCTGGACGGCCCGGACGGCGCCGAAGTCTGGGTGGAACTGCTGGCCGACGGCAGAGTACAGGTGAGCACCAACTGGCAAGATCACGGCCAGGGCG
>JAKSCU010000066.1 GCA_022360435.1 Bacillota bacterium | reverse complement strand
TGATGTTCGTTCGCCTCATAAGCGTGGTGAACGTGGGCGAGAATATCAAGTTCTCGCTCATCGGTAACTTGGAAAGTCGTATCAGTCATGGGACGAATAAAACGGGTCATCAGAGGTGTGGATTGAGTTTTTTGACACTCCTATCCACAGTGCCGAACATACCTATCACAGAGGACGTTGCTAGTGCACGCGAACAAGGTACAGCCGACACATCCGGTTAGAAATCCTCGAGTGGTACAGGCCGGCCGAAACACAGTCCCGAACGTTGCGGACGACTGACAGCTTGTAAGATCAAGCGATCTATCGTCGTAAATCTCGCGGATTAGTGTTCAATTATTGAACACTGAATTGTACTCGTCTGTGAGTATATCGTTCGATTAACATTGTTCAAGGTATGAACACAAGAACAGGCCGGTTTTTGTCACTTTCGCACACATACAGATGTTTACATATATGCTCATGGACATTTCTCTGCGTTACAAAGAGACCCTCATCGGCTCGAAATGTCGACTTAGATGTCGGTCTACACGTTGAATCTCGGTGTGCTCTCGACAAAAAAGCTCCATCCAGCTATCCAGGATGATCCTCATTTTCCCTATCACCTTCTGTGCTATAGTCTCAAGATAGCAAGGCGACTTCTCCACGTTATCGCCCACTACGCGTCGAAGCCATAGAAGCTCAGTGAAATCATCCTCCGCGGACCGAGCACGGATAGAGTCCCATAGAGTGGTGTAAAAAGCGAGTAAGACAGACACAGTGACCACTGAAAGCATCGCATTGATGGAACTGATTGAAAAGCATGGCGACACGGATTTTCTGCGAGGACTCGACCAATGGACACTCCGGCGACTCATGGCGATCCAGGTTGAGCAGACGCTCGCCGCCGGTCCACATGAGCGAACCGATGAACGGACTACCCAACGCAACGGCTATCGTGAACGGACGCTGGAGACGAGTATCGGGGCGTCGTCGTTGCGGATTCCGAAGCTGTGGTCTGGAAGCTACTTTTCCATCATTCCCCGATCACCGCCAAAAGAGTGAACATGCACCCGTCGCCGTCGTGCAGGAAGCGTACATCCATGGCGTTAGTACCCGTAAGGTCGACGACCTGGTGCAGCCGATGGAGATGACGGGGATCTTCGAGAGCCAGGTATCTCGACTCTGCTCGGGGCTCGATGAGTAGGGACAAGCGTTCCTG
>JAKSCU010000067.1 GCA_022360435.1 Bacillota bacterium | reverse complement strand
TTAAGTAAGGTGTCCCCGTATTTTTGAAAAAGGAGGATAACCGGCATGGCTATGAATATTTGGATTAAACAACTGTTAAAAGGCTTGGATGAGTATGTCGATGAACCAACTCGCATAAAAATCATGGAATCCTGCGTGGAAATATGCCCGTTTACGCACCTTCCGTATAATAAACTAGTTGAAATAAAGAACAACTCTCAAAGTGAGGAAGAATTCCTTAAAAACCTTTGCATGCATTGGCGTCTCAAAAATGAAGCCGGGGAGTATTTTGTTGTTTTTGATCAATGCTACTGCCCGTTAGTAAACGAAGATATTCAAGGGGCTTCAAAAACAATATGTTATTGTACGCTTGGTAACCTTAAACGAAAATTCGCCATCGGACTGGGGCGCTCGGTTGATGTACTCATGGAAAAAACAATTTTGGCCGGAGACAATGAGTGCCGCTTTCGTATTCAATTAAAAAAAGTGACGCGCTAAAATAAACGTTAAACCCAAAGTGAAATGATATATGTTCCCGGCCTTGGATCGCGGAAACGCCTTTAAAAACATTTCAGGGGAAGGTTATATGAATCCGTTGGAGCTAAAGGAAAAAATACAAAAACTTAGTATATGGAAAAACGGCGAGCAAAGAGCACCGCACAAACCGTTGTTAATTTTGTATGCCCTAGGCCGGCTACAAGCCGGTGGCGCAAAGTTCCTGACTTACCAGGATGTCAGGGACAGGCTTAGGTATCTGCTTAAAGAATTTGGTCCATTAAGACGCAATTATTACCCTGAGCAACCTTTTGTAAGGTTATTGAATGACGGTATCTGGAATTTGAATGTCAACCCCGACACAGTGCGCATTAAGGACAGGTGGCTTTTGGAAAACGGGGTGGCCGGGGGTTTTAGTGATGAGGTATATTCGTTATTGAGCGTGGACCAAGACCTGGTTCGGGAAATTGCGCAAATAATCTTAAATAAACATTTTCCTGATACAATCCATGAGGATATACTTGAATCGGTGGGTCTAAATATGGAACGTGAGGTAGGCAAAGGTAGAGACCCCATGTTTAGGGACAGGGTTTTAAAGGCTTACCAATACAGTTGCGCGGTATGTGGATTTAATGTCAGGTTGGGCAATAATTTGGTGGCGGTGGAAGCGGCGCATATTAAATGGCACCAGGCGGGTGGCCCAGACAAAGAAGAAAATGGCGTGGCCATGTGTGCCATGCATCATAAATTATTCGACAGAGGCGTTTTTACGATATCTCCCACAAGGGAACTGATTGTTTCAGAAGAGGCTCACGGCACCAATGGGCTTGAGGAATGGTTAATGAGGTACCACGATAAACAAATCAGCCAGCCTATACATCCGGACTACCAACCCGGAGACTCTTATATGAAATGGCATTTTAGGGAAGTCTTCAGGGGGCCGGGAAGATACCGGGCTGGTTAAGAGTACGGTTATGATTAAATTAGGGCGCCTTACTATTATATTTAAATTAGGTAAGGTGCCTTTTAATTTACCCCGCAATTTTATGTCTTGACAGCGCCATTGGCTTAGTGTACTATCTATGTAGTGCACTAGTACATTATGGGGGAGGAAATAGAAAGTGAATGCCTGGTTCAATTTGTTTAAAAAGGAGTACCGCATGGTGCGGACATCTTTTTTAGTTATGTTGGTCATGCTGATTATTGGGGGTTTATGGGTTATGTATGCCAATTGGCATCACTTGGGTATTGTTCTGGCCCCGGCTTCGTTGTTGTTTATGTCGGCCCTGTTTTACCCGGTCTTTTATATGCTGGCCGGCGTTTATAATGAGCTGAGGAAGACACCTCACCTTTGGCTGCACTGCCCGCAACCGGCCTGGATGCTGCTGTCGGCCAAGCTGGTTATGGCTCTGGTTGTCATGTTGGCCATGCTGCTGGTGGGCGCTTCCTTTATCTACCTGATCCTGTTTAGCGTGTCGGAACTAACCGGCATAGCGGTAAAAACACTGGCGCTGCTTGTGACGGAAGTGGGCTTTTACCTGGCCGTTGCCATCACCGGGGTCAGTATATACATGGCGGCCTGGAGTTCCCTGATTGCGGTGGTAACCGCCGGCGCCCGCCACTGGCTTGGCCGTTATAACTGGTTGGCCGGCATAGCCACCTTCATTGCCGCCACTTGGGGCTTGGGACAGTTTTACCAAACCTGGTTTTTCGCCAAATTAACCCAGTGGGGCGCTTTTAATATAAAACCGGCCACCATTAACCAGGTGTTGCCGGCTAATTACTCCTTTGGCGGCCTGGATATTTACGCCGGCCAAATACTGGTGTTTGCCGGCATAACCGCCGCCGTATTCGCCCTGTGCTGCTGGTTAATTGACAACAAGGTTGAGGTGTAGGCTATGAGCCAGTTTTTCAATACCACTTCGCCTATTTACTGGCAAATAGTGCAACGTCTCTGCCGCCAGATTATCCGGGGCGAATTAGGCGCCGGGGACAAGCTGCCTTCGGTGCGGGAGCTGGCCTTGCAAATGGGCGTCAATCCCAACACCGCTCAGCGGGTCTACACCGAGTTGGAGCGGCTGGGAATTGCCGAAACCCGGCGGGGACTGGGTACTTTTATCACGGAAAACCAAACCAGGTTAAGGCTGCTCCGGGAAGAAACCATGAGCGAGCAAATCAGCAATTTTATTGCCGGCATGAAAGAGATGGGTTTTTCGGCCGCCGAGATTGTGGAAGGCGTAAGTACAGCCCTTAAAAAATAGTAGGAGAGGTGTTGTTAGTGCTTGAAAATATAGTTGAGCTTGACGGCGTGAGCAAAAAATATGTTGGGCAACAAGCTTTAAACAATGCCAGCCTGGCTTTGCCCGGGGGCAAGATTGTTGGCCTGGTGGGACCCAACGGCAGCGGCAAGTCTACCATGCTGAAGATTATGGCCGGCTTGGTTCACCCCGGCGGCGGGTCGGTCAAGGTTAACGGGAAAAAAGTCACCCGGCGGAGCGCCGCCGAGGTGGCGTACATGTCCGAGCTGGATATCCTGTACCCCTTTTACACCGTGGAGGAAACATTGTTGTTTAACGCCGGGTTGTTTCCCGATTTTGATCTGGCCAAGGCGCGTGAAATGCTTGTCTCCATGCAATTGGAACCTGGTAAAAAGGTGAAAGCGTTATCCAAGGGGAACCGGGGAAGGTTGAAAATTGTTTTGGTTTTGGCCAGAGACGTGCCGCTGGTTCTGATGGATGAGCCGCTGTCCGGACTGGACCCAATGGTGCGGGACGCCATAATTAAATCGTTAATTTCGTATTTAAATTTGGCGCGGCAAACGGTAATTATGTCCACCCACGAAGTGGCGGAAGTGGAACCAATCCTGGATACGGTGGTAGCGATGCGAAACGGCCGGATTTGCGGCATGGCCGAAGTGGAGGATATCCGGGGGGTGCACGGTCTAAGCCTGGTGGAGTGGATGAAGCGGGGAATAGGATAGCGTTCGGTTCTTTGTTGGCATTGGCGGAGCAAAACGGGGGACAAAGAACCGTCCCCTAAGTAGTATAAAGGAGGATTGCAAATGAAAATAGCCACTCAATGCGTGCACAGCGGCAGCTACCGGGACGTCGCCACACGAGGGGTCAACACGCCCATTTTCACCTCTTCGGCTTATGACTACTTGGACCGGGACAGCACCCCCTACCCGCGCTATTTCAACACTCCCAACCAGGACGCGGTGGCGCAAAAGGTATGCGCACTGGAGGGAGCCGAAGACGGGGTTGTTTTCAGTTCGGGGATGGCGGCCATGAGCACGGCCATTCTGGCGTTCGCGGGTTCCGGTGATCATGTCGTCCTGATGGATGAACTGTATGGCGGCACCCACGCGTTTGCCACCGGTGAATTGCGGAGGCTGGGGATCGACTATTCACTTGCGGCCACCGATGCCGAGTCAATATGCGCGGCGGCCACGGCGCGCACTAAAGTAATGGTTATCGAATCCCCGACCAATCCCCTGTTGAGCGTGGTGGATATCCGCCAGGTGGCGGCGTTTGCCAGGGAGCGAGAAATAATAACCATCATTGATAACACTTTTGCCTCACCGGTGCATCAAAATCCCATCCAACTGGGCATAGATATCGTAGTGCACAGCGGCACCAAGTACCTGGGGGGGCACAGCGATATGTGCTGCGGCGTGGTGGTGGCTGCGCGGGAAAAAGCGGGGCGCGTGCGCGCCCTGGCGCGGCACCTGGGCGGCAGCCTCG
The DNA here is from genome assembly GCA_022360435.1 of Bacillota bacterium. Classification (GTDB taxonomy): domain Bacteria; phylum Bacillota; class Desulfotomaculia; order Desulfotomaculales; family Desulfallaceae; genus BRH-c8a. The sequence continues at coordinate 3,331 of JAKSCU010000067.1, read as the reverse complement.
ACGCCATAACCTGCTATTTGCTTGAGCGAAGCCTGAAGACCCTGGCCTTGAGAGTGGGGCGCCAATCGGAAAACGCTCTCCAAATCGCCCGGTTCCTCGGGGGGCATAAGCGTGTGAGCCGGGTGTACTACCCCGGCTTGCCTGATTCGCCCGGCTACGCCATCGCCAAGTCGCAGATGAGGGCTTACGGCGGCATGCTGTCCTTTGAACTGGAAGGGCGGTCCGACGCGTCTGAATTTGTCAGGCGGCTGCGTTTGATCAGCCCGGCGGTGAGCCTGGGCGGCGTAGAGTCAACCATCTGCGCTCCGGCCATTACTTCACATGCGAAAATGTCCGCCGTCGAGAGGGAACGAGTGGGGGTTACCGACTATCTGCTGCGTTTATCGGTGGGCATCGAGGACGCCGGCGATTTGATCCGGGATCTGGAGCAGGCCCTGTAATTTTCAACTGGTACGCGACATTATTTTGATGCTGGATGGTTAATACGGGACACCTTACTAAGGTGCCCCGTAATTTTAATCTTTTTTTATTTTTCCTACTTTTTGTATGAAGGTTCTTCAACAACGCTAATTAAAGAAAACGGCAGTACTTTTTCTATTAAGAATCTGCGTCCATCAACATCAAATTGCTGCCTGATATCCACAAACCCGGTCAACGCCGTGGCGAATAGACCTTCACCGATATTTTCTTGGTCAACTTTGGTTGTAATTGTGACAAAAGGCTCATTTACTTCCTCACTCATTTCCTCACCCCCCTCCAGCTTCATCATATTCAAAAACCGGGCGTTTGGTACCCGGATTGGATTGTTAAAAACTGTTTTAATATTTGTCCCCGTAATTTTCGTGATTTTTGAGTTTTTAAAGAGATAGGCTAATTAAATACAAAAGTCCTAGCAGTTTAATCCCAACAATGAGCTTACCATATTTAAACTTACGCAAAAAACGTCCCACTTGCCAGGCGGATTCCAGGGGGTCGTAATATTGTCTATTAGGGTTACTGTGGCTTCCGCAGTGGGAGCAGATTTCTTCATAAACCGGGTTGCCGCAGTACGGGCATAATTTTTTAGGGATAATCATAGTGTCCTCAGGGTTATATGACATTAAATTTAAGGGACACCTTACTTAATTTACAAAATAATTAAGTAAGGTGTCCCCGTAATTTTTCAAAAGAGGTTAAAAGCAGGTAGCCAAATACGACTCCGCTAAGGGTATGAAGCATTGAATACTGCAATAGTAGTGCGGCAAAAGGCATGGGCTTGCCTATCGAATAATAAATCAAAGGCAACATTGAAACGTATAATGTGGGAAGACCGATTGATACAAACTTAATCCAATTAAACCTTATATCGCTTTTCCGCCTAATAGTGCTGATAAACTGGGGTAATGCGATAAAAATACCAATAGCAATAGGAAAGAACGATATGTAAAGTAATCTGACCTTGGGGTCAAGTTCCATCGTGCCCGCCATTAAACTTAACCGTTGCTGATAAAAGTTGCCGAACCAAATAATTAACCCAACAAATATAGCATATAGGAAGTTGGTAACTAATTGCAAAAGAGTTGGGACCATAAGGTTCCCTCCAATAATAAACTTAAGTGGTATCAGTAGCAGATGAACCGTCCCCTGTCCAGGTGATGGGACATTGTTGCATATATGCGCACTGACTATATTAACACCGGTGTGCAGCTATATAACATTATTTTCGCGGCAGTCAAACGGTTGCTTGGGTTCTTAAATAAAAAATGCGTCATAATTTAACAATGAAATTGGCATCAGGAATGCGGCGTCGGTTACGGCGCCGTTTTTATTGTTTTGAAAAGGGCTTTAAAGAGCGTGTTTGCCGGTGTTTTTTAATATTATATCACTCTTTATGAAAAATTTGGCACTAAAGTTGCAAGCTTAATAGCAATAAATTTGCGGCGCCGCGCAGCATCCGCAAGGGAGGCGATATGGCCGGTTTAACTTAAAACCCCTGTATTGGTCGGGTTTATAGAAAAGGAGGTTGTGACTAATGGCTGAGATGACAAGTCGGGACCGTTTTATGGCGGCATTGACAGGTAACGCGGTAGATCGGTTGCCTGTGGTGAGCATATGCCAGCATGCCACATATGAGCAAATGGAAGCGTTAAACGTTTTTTGGCCGGAAGCTTTCTTTGACGCCAACGCCATGGCTGAATTGGCCGGCGGCGGCCACACAATATTGGGCTTTGACGCGGTGAGGCTGCCTTTTTGCCAGACTCACGAGGCTGAAGCCTTGGGAGCGGCGGTAAAGGATGGCGGCAAAAAGGATTTGCCCAGTATTAAAACCCACCCGTATAAAGTTGGGGATACCGTTGATTTCCCGGTAGATTTTTTAAGCCGCGGGCGAATACCGCACTTGCTTGAAGGAATTCGCATCTTAAAGGATACCATGGGTGACAAGGTGATTGTAATTGGTGGAATCATTGGCCCCTTTAGCATCGCCGGTCAGATTTTGGAAATAACAGCCTTGTTGAGGGTGGCCTTTCGCAAGCCGGACAACCTTATCCCTTACGTGGAAGTGGGTGAAAAAGCGGGGGCCGTGCTGGGCCAAGCCATGATCGACGCCGGGGCCGACGTGATCGTAATCGAAGATATGATGGCCTCCCTGGATATGATCAGCCCGGAAATTTTCCGTAAACTGGCCCAGCCTTATGAGAAGAACCTGGTTGAATCCTTTAGCGCGCCGGTTATTATTCATGTCTGCGGCAAACTGGACCGCATCGTGGCGGATATAGCCAAAACCGGCTGTGCGGCCATCAGTGTCGAACCGGTGGTCAATGTGCCGGCGGCAATGGAGCAGTTTAAAGCCATGGGTATCAACACCCCGTTGATTGGGGCCATCGACCCGGTGAATACGCTTTACCTAGGGGATGAGGAACAGGTAAGGCAAGAAACGGCGGAAAACATCAACAAGGGTTTGGCCATGATCTCGCCGGGGTGCGCCGTGCCGCCGGCCACCAAAACCGCCAACATGACGGCGGTTGTGCAAACTGTCAAGGCTGCGGGCCGGTGAGGGGCGAAGCAAAAAGAACCGATTAAAGGCCTTAATTACACCTGCATTTTCATCAATTTGCCCCATTGATTTAAAATTAAATGCCCAATGGGAGGAAACGGTAATGAGCAAAGAGCGGGAATTACTAAACAAATTAAGGGACGGGGTGTTGGAATATGACGATGATAAGGTAATCGAGGCGGCCAATGAAGCTTTGACCGTGGGAACCGACCCGGAGACGGCTATATTTGAAGGTTTGGTGGCCGGGATTGAGGAAATCGGGCGGCTGTACGAGATGGAAGAGATATTCGTGCCGGA
>JAKSCU010000127.1 GCA_022360435.1 Bacillota bacterium | reverse complement strand
ATTTTTTTTTTTTTTTTTTTTTAAAATCCCTTATGATATCCTCTTGCTTACTTATACCAGTTGAAGAAATAATCATATGTACATGATTGGTCATTAAACACCAGGCATAAAGAATCAACCCTTTCTTTTTCTGGCAATACTTTAAACTTTCTACAATTACATCTTTATACAATGGCCTGGTAAAAACATCAATCCACTCAACTGTTGCAAAGCTGATGAAATGCAAGGCCTCCTGATTTCGTATTTTATATTTTGTACTCAATTTTGGCTTCGTTAGTAATTTACCGAGTTATAAACTCTACCTTTCATTTCCAGACACAAGTCACAGACTTGAGCCAGTGGGGGACAGATAAGTAAAAAGCCCGGCAATAGCCAGGCTTTGTTTTATTCTTCTTATCGCTGCTCAACCCTGGACGGCACAACAAGGATGAGTGGGCATATCAGATAAAGTCAATAGACCAAATCGATCATTTAAATGTAATGGGTATTACTACTGATGTTTTAATTGGAATGAGATCACCTTCATTATTCTTAATCTTACCTGGTGACCATAGGGATTCCTTTATGATATCTAACGCTGTAGAATCACAGCTTTCATGAAGGCCTTTAAATATTGATGCATTAAGAACTTTACCCTCTACACTTATGTTCGCACTGACATAAACGATACCTTCTATCCCATTTTTCTTTGCGAATTTTGGATATTTCAAATTCTTCTTCAAATATTTATTCCACTCTGAAATGCCTTCTTTATATTCTGGTAACACATCCACTCTCTGAGGTTCTAACAATTCTGCAACTTGCCCATTGACAAAAAAAGATAAACATATTAGAAACAGTATAATCAGGTATTTTAATCTCATAATATCAGATTCGGACTAAAATTGAACAAATAATCATCGTCACAATAAAGCCAATAACTTTATTTGACAATCCTCCGGCTGCTGAATCAACAATTTCTTTACCTTCTACAGGAGGAGCTAGTATTTCTCTAAACATTGGTACTTTCTTCCCAAAAAGCGGATTCATTAAACTAAAGAATACCCATTTATAAAAAGCCCCTAAATATTCAAATAGATACATTATTCTTGGAAAGATTTTACTGAAGTATCATAAATTCCTTTACCATTTAAGAACGGCACTACATCTAAACTTAGTTTATGATAATTCCTAATAACATGATTATATGATTTGACAGCTCCGGTTTGGGCTGAATTCAATCCAGTCCCCTTAAAAAGCGAATTAAATTGCCCTGCATTCAATGTTTTAGAAGGTATCCCTGCACTTAAAGTTGTCATTGGATTTAAAGTGATAAGTGTGTTGATTCCAGCATCTTGAACTTCCTTAGGCCACGCTCCAGTACCATCTAAATGCATCCTATGTTTTCCCATTTGAAAAAAGGAGACATAAGCATCATCAACAATACCGTAAATAAATTTACCAGTAAATTCAACATGCGCTTCGGAATTATCAAGTTGGTTATAAATAGAACCGAAAAAATTTGGAGTAACAGGTTTTAGTTCACCACTCCAAGGGCGTGGATTTAATGACTGGGTAACATCCCAAAAGAAACTATCAGATACTTTCGAAAAACCTCCCCACTGGTCACCCACAAATTTCTGATTTCCTTTAAATAAATTATGGAAAAAATTATTATGAGTAGTGTGAGACCAAGTTCCATCGGAATTATAATAAACTTTTCTTGCTCCATCTGGATCAATGCCACTAATAGGATCATTTCCCATTCCAAGGTAAGGTGAAGAATATTGTCGTTCAGGATCCGTCGTCAACCACCTCCCGATCACGGGTTCATACATTCTGAGTTCAAAACTGTTCCAGCCGGTTTCTTCGTCCATTTCGGCGAACTGGCCCTGGTAGCCGAAGCGGTATTTTTCGCTGCTGTAGCTGCGGCCCGCCATCGCCAGACCGAAGGGATAGTAGTCACTGGCGTTCGTCACCGGCGCGTCGATCAACTGTACTTCCCCGCCTTCACTAATGTTTCGGCGGGCAGGCACATCATCAAAATATACATTCACACCTTCGTTGCTTTTATTAGCCATGTAGATGTAAAGATAACCATTCCCTTCGATCGACACCTTCGGTTCAGGTTTTTGTCATTTGCACTTTATGCCCTGCATACTTTTGTGTGGCCATACTGGACTGTTGTCATGTTCTTAGTGCGAGGACAAATGGGAGGAGGTAATATCTTCATCAATAGAGCCGACTCAAGATAGCATACATTATTAAAATTGTTTCTAACTTTTTATTCACCTAAATTTACATCTGTCTTGGTTTTTGGTGCTTAAATACGATATATCATGACGTTTGGACAAAGAATCACATTCGCAAGAAAACAGATTAAAATAACCCAGGCCGATCTGGGCAAGGCTGTTGGCACTTCCGGGGATATCATAGGCAAGTACGAAAGGGATGAAATAAAACCCAATATTGATACAGCAGCCAAAATTGCTGATGCGCTTAGCGTGACCATCGACTTCCTGGTAAAGGATGGCGAATACCAAAACATCGATAACGATGCACTAAAAAGATTACGACTTCTTGAAAAACTTGCTCCAAAGGACAAAGACCATATCTACGCCCTCATGGATGCCTTCTTCGCTAAATATAAAATGGATTCACTGCTGCAAGGATGAAGAAACCAGAAGAACAATTTTGGGAATGGTTTAAAAAAAAATCAAATCAATTCTACTACTTTGAAAAAAACCAAAGTACCTTATTTCAAAGTCTTAAAACTGAATTAGATAAAATCGATCCTAACCTAGTATTTGAATTTAGTCCTATTCTTGAAGATGGAAAAAGGGAGTTTGTTATTTCCGCCGATGGTATAAGGGAGTCTTTTCCTTCTGTTATAAATTTGGCAAATAATGCACCAAACATGGATCTATGGAAAATTGTTGCCTTTAGACAACCGAAAAAAGAAGTATCTCAAATAACTTATGAAAACCTTAATATCAAGTTAGATGATATTTTTTTCAAGTATGGGAAAAATAATGGTAAAATTGATTTAGAACTTAATATCAGAGGATTTCAAGAATCACCTGAGTGGACAGCTGCTGTTTTTATCATTCTTGACAACGTACTTGGCGAATATGATACCGAAATGAATTTGAGTTATATTGACAAGAAAGAACTGGACGAAAAAGAAGTGAACTCTTTATTTCCGATTACCGATTTGCCGAAAATAATTCACAATTATAAGTTGGAATATAGTAATTAATCAATCCCAATTTTCCAATGTCCAGCCTTCTGTTAATCTTTCTATCAATAAGGTATCATTCCAGATACCCCATGGTGATAGTTTTTTCTGATCATCCCCCTCTGGCGCAAGTCTGTGACTTGTGCCGATAAATGAAATGTAAGGTCTGTGACCTGGTCTAAGCTATCCATCATTCTATTATCTTTACTTTTACCAATCCTTCCAAACCTTCATAATTCCTCGCACTGCTATACAAGTAATCTGCCGGATTGTCCACAATACCTTCGACCACAGGATTATTATGGATGTACTCCAATTTCTGATCCATCATTTCATTCGTATCTAGTTCGATGGGATGATTGTCTTGCCTCCAAAACTGATAAGCCTTATTATTACTGTTCTTCTTACCTGCTGAATTAAACATCCATAGCATCCAGTTCTTCCTGCTCTCACTGTTGTTTTCCCTAATTAATTCCAAACATTTTTTTTTTTTTTTTTTTTTAAAATCCCTTATGATATCCTCTTGCTTACTTATACCAGTTGAAGAAATAATCATATGTACATGATTGGTCATTAAACACCAGGCATAAAGAATCAACCCTTTCTTTTTCTGGCAATACT
>JAKSCU010000299.1 GCA_022360435.1 Bacillota bacterium | reverse complement strand
TTTGGAAGTTTCAATGGAAGTTTTACCTTTGCAAGCGAAGACGGTGTATTCAGAATCGATAGAAATTCAAAAAACGGTACAGCATTCGAGAAAATTTATGACAATATTGTTTACTCTATCACAGAGACAATGTCGGGTGGATTGTTTCTTTCTACCCCCTGGGATTTTATAGAACTTCATTCAAATGGAGACTATACAGTAATCCTCAAAGATCTAACGTCAATTACCTCTATTTTTTCCAATAGAGATAATATCTGGGTTGGGAATCAACGGGATGTGAAAAAGCTTAAAAAAGGCGAAGACGGTTGGGTAGAAAATTTGAAACTAAGCGGGTTTGAAGGAGGCGCAGTGTACCTTGTGGAGGATCCTGAAGATGGGCTGTGGGTATCAACAAACTCGAATCATATCTACAGATACTTACCCAGTGTAAACCAAACTGAGATCAATAACTACAGCGCCCTAGCTGATTTTGGTAGTGACGATCATGAGATTGGCGAAATCGCCTTATTTAAGTATCAAGGAAAACCATGGGTGTTGACTGAAGATTGGATATTTGAATGGCAAAATGGAAACCAATTTAAACCACTTTATTCATCTTCCTCATTTGCAATGGAATCCTGGAATTGGAAATGGTTAATTCCTCTACATTTTCCCCAAAACGAAGATCTCTGGCTTATCCGAAAACATCGTAAACTTGATGGCTATCAAATTGGAAAGCTCAAAGAAAATTCGATCGGGAACGTTATTTGGGAAGGGCATTCCATACCAGACATATCCCATCTTGGAGAAATAAGGAAAGTCGCCAACTACATCGATATAAACAATGAAGAAACTTTAGTTATTGCAGGAACAAACGGAATCAAATTTCTAAACTTAAAGCTTTTAGAGGAAATTGAACGCCCTAATAGACCTAGACTAAATTTGAACTCGCCTGCTGAAGAAGGACGTACCCATAATGCCTTCAAGGAAAACAGTGATATACCACCACGGTTCAGCTACTTTATTCCTCATTTTAACAAGAATGAACCACTATTTTTTCAAACGCGACTTCGCGGACTTGAAAGGGCTTGGACAGAACCATCAACCGAAACCCATAGGGAGTTTCCCGGTCTGCGAAGTGGGAATTACACTTTCGAAGTACGCACCATCAATGGTCAGGGGAAGTATTCAACAGCCTCGGCGATTGGATTCCTATTATTGCCTCCCTGGTATCGTACCATTCCAGCATTTTTGATTTATGGATTTTTCCTCAT
>JAKSCU010000069.1 GCA_022360435.1 Bacillota bacterium | reverse complement strand
GAAAAATGGAGAACTCATATGTGCTTGCGTCCGAATCATGTGCTCTTGACGCTATCGGGGCAGATTTTATACGTGATGTAAGACCGGGAGAGGTTGTTTTGATAGGAGATGACGGGTTAAAGTCGATCCAGACTGAAGCTGCTCCTGAGGCTAAGCTGTGTATATTTGAGTTTGTGTACTTTGCAAGGCCGGACAGCTTTATAGATGAGGCAAGTGTACACCAGTCAAGGGTTGAAGCGGGAAAAATCCTGGCCAGGGAATATCCGGTAGATGCTGATGTGGTTATTGGAGCGCCTGATTCAGGACTGACAGCAGCCATAGGTTTTTCAATGGAATCAGGTATACAATACGGACAGGGGCTTTTGAAAAACAGGTATGTGGGCAGGACATTTATAAAGCCCGACCAGGGACAGAGGGAAACAAGCGTGAGAATTAAATTCAACGCCATGAGGGATGCTGTAAAAGGCAAAAGGGTGGTCATGGTTGACGACTCCATAGTGAGAGGTACCACTACAAGGAGAATTGTGCAGATGCTTAAAGATGCGGGAGCAAAAGAGGTTCATATGAGGGTCAGTTCCCCGCCGGTAAAGTATCCGTGCTTCTTTGGAATAGACACTGCTTCCAGGAAGCAACTGGTAGCATCAAAGTATTCTGTGGAGGAAATAAGAAAAATGATAGGAGCCGACAGTCTTGGCTATTTAAGCCTGGAAGGACTTCTGGAAACTCCCCTGGACGCGAGGTGCGGTTTTTGTACCGCATGTTTTGATGGGGACTATCCTATGGAAGTTCCTGCTGAGGGCCATAAAATGGCTTGTGGAAGGTGAGATGCTAAAGTGACGACATACAAAGACGCCGGTGTAGACATAGAAGCCGGCTATGAAGCGGTAAGGTTGATGAGACAGCACGTAAAGAAGACTTCTAGACCGGAAGTACTTACGGGACTGGGGGGCTTCGGGGGCTTGTTTTCTCTGGACAAGGAAAAATACAGCGAACCCGTGCTTGTGTCCGGGACCGATGGAGTAGGCACAAAGCTTAAAACAGCTTTTATACTGGACAAGCACGACACCGTGGGTATAGACTGTGTGGCCATGTGTGCAAACGATATAGCATGCAGCGGTGCCGAGCCTCTGTTTTTCCTCGATTATATAGCGCTTGGAAAGAACAGGCCTGAGAAGGTGGCTGAAATAGTGAAAGGGTTTTCTGACGGGTGCAGGATGGCAGGGTGTGCTTTAATTGGAGGGGAAACTGCGGAAATGCCGGGGTTTTACCCTGAAAATGAATATGATATTGCAGGATTTTGTGTCGGTATAGTGGAGAAAAGCAAAATTATTAACGGTAAGGATATTAATGTGGGAGACACACTTATAGGACTGGCCTCTTCAGGTCTTCACAGCAATGGCTTTT
>JAKSCU010000070.1 GCA_022360435.1 Bacillota bacterium | reverse complement strand
AGATATTTTTTCCTTAAATTATAAAAAAGCGCACTCATTCGGTTCCCTCTATGTGCGCTTTTTTGATACTTTTTTCCTCTGCCCTTGCCATATATATGGCAAAGTATACTTTCCTTAAAAGTAAAAAAAAGCGCGCCAATTCAGTTCCCTCTATGTGCGCTTTTGGGGAGTTTAAATTCTCTCGCATATGATCACTTTGGAATGGCGCCACCATAAATCAGGTTTCTCAAAATCCACTCCCAAGTCCAACCTGCACAGGGACCATTTGTTTGGCTCCTTAAGCACCCTGCTGCGCCAGCCAGGCTCGTCGCCACCGGGCATTATTTCCTCAACGCCGATTAACATGTAGGCCCGCACCGAGGCGGTGGCCCGGAAATCCACGGTCCAATCCGCGCCCGCCGGCATCCAACTGCAAATCACCAGCTGCGGCTTAAACCGGTCCAGCGCCGCGCGGTAATCCATTTTTTCCGGCAGACCGTCCCCCGGCCGCAATCTTGCGGGTGCAGGCCCGGAAAAATCGTCCGCCGCCACCGGATCAATACCTCGCCGGCGTAAGGCAGCCGCCAATTCGCCGCCACCCGCGCCAACTGCCAACACCGAATCCAATCCAAGCATCTTTATTTCCACAGCCAGGCTGTCGTTAAATTCCCGGCTGAGAATCTGGTAAATACCGAAAGTCTCACAGTATTGGGCCAGCAGCGACAACCTGCAAATCACGGCGTTTTCACGCCAGGCCGCCTCCGGGTCGTACCTGACCGGGCAGTCGGCAAAATTGTTCTGCATCCACTTCTTTTCCTGCTCCACTTTTTCCCTTATATTTTTATACCCGAATAAATTAAGCGACATAAGTATCCCCCCTCAAAAATCAAGTTTAAGAAGTTGCTTATAAAAATAATACCCCTTTTAAAGGGGTACTTGGTTTAACTTCTGTTGTTGGAACGGCGTTGGTTGTTGGGCGGTCGGCGCCCATCCCTTTCCCTGGGCCGTGGGGGCCTGTCCTTGTTGGGAACGTAACCCTCGGGCGCGGGCATGGTATCTTTTTTGGACAGCTTCAGCCTGCCCTGGTTATCATAACCAATTGCCTTGACCTCGATCATTTCACCTTCCCTGACCACATCCTCCACTTTGTTAACCCGCTCGTAAGCCAGCTGAGAGATGTGCACCAGACCTTCTTTCCCGGGCAAACCCAGCACTCCCGGGATGACTTCCACGAAACAGCCGAAATCGGTGACTCGGGTCACCTTGCCCAGGTATATTTGGCCACTTTCCACATCCTTTGTAAGGGTTTCGACAATCTTCAGAGCCTGCTTGCCGGCATCGGGATTAACCGCGGCTATATAAACCTTGCCGTCATCCTCTATGTCGATGTCAACGCCGGTTTCCTCGATAATTTTCTTGATGATCTTGCCGCCGGGGCCGATAACATCCCTAATCTTGTCGGGGTCGATAGTGGTATGGATAATTCTGGGCGCGTATGGAGACAAGTCCTGTTTGGGCCTGGCTATCACGTCGGTCATTTTGCCCATGATGTGCATGCGCCCCTCTTGGGCCTGGGCCAGGGCAATTTGCAGTATTTCCCTGCTGATACCGGCTATTTTGATGTCCATTTGCAGGGCGGTCACGCCACGGTTGGT
>JAKSCU010000071.1 GCA_022360435.1 Bacillota bacterium | reverse complement strand
CCGCAGCCGTCATCGAGCAGCCCTTGCAATAAGGCGGGTTTCACATCCCATCCATTGTGCGTTGGCGCCGCCCGGTTGAGTAGCGTGATGTTCTGCTGTTTGCCGCACCAGGTGGTAAACGCCTCGTCCGCGACGGGGCAGGTGATTTGTAAGTGGGCTTGCGGTGTGTGTCGCGCCAAACTGCGTGCAAGCAGCTTGATGCCTATAAGGTTCTCCGCGCGATCTTCGTAGGTGCACAGGCGCATAAGCGTTCCTTTTGGCTTGGTTAAGCAGCGCGTTTGACGCTATCCGAATCACGGGTCGTCGATGATTCGAGTCGATAGGCACCATGCATGGACATCGGTTGGATCGATGCACTTTCGCCACACCACTGCTCTTTCAGCCGTTTCACTCGCCGCCATGCAGCATCAACCAGTGCGCACGGCAAGCCTCGTAAGTGCGGGCTACCCAACGTTAGCCGGTCCAGCCATCGCGCCGCCGCTGTGTCCAGTTCGAACCAAGCAGCCGGTTCGTCCATCGCGTCCCGATACTGTGCGGCAAGCTGGCAATAAGGCGAGAGTTGCAACGCCAAACGCTCGAAGCTGTAGCTGACAGCTTTCATGATCGGCCGCTTCTTCGCAAAGTTCCACGGCTTGAGCCCCTGCATGTGCACCACTGCGGGCAAGCTTCCGCCGCGCGTTACGTTCGCAAGTCGTTCGCCGACGGTGTAGCCCGCCGGTCCGCCGTTCTGGATGATGTCGCGCCCGCGGCGGAGCAGGTGCACGGGGATGTGTGCGTGTTTGCTGCTGCCGAGCAGGGCATTGAGGCAGTCTTGGTCGGTGATCATGTAGAGCGGGCGTTGCCGCCAGGGCAGTTGCTGCACTTTTTGATAGCGTTCGCTGCGAACCGTGCCTTCCCAGTCGTGCAGCAGATTCAGATGCGCCTTGGTGAAGCGCAGGAGACAGGAGTTGATCGTGTGCGGCAGGCAACGACCGATGGAATAACCATGCCCCCACGTGCGAAATCGCGTGCCCTGCCGAGCCCCCCAGTGAACTTCCTGTGTACCGACGAAGGTGTGATGATCGAGTTGGCCAAGCGGTTTGCGAAAATCACCGTTGAAGATGATATCGCTGTCGACCCACCACACTTCGTCTCGACCTTCTTCAAGCGCTTCGCGAAGCAGGGTTGGCTTGACGTCATAACCGTTGCTTTGCAGCGCGGCGCCACAGCGGCATTCCACGTTTGGCTGTCGCCGGAGCCAGCGCTCCATATCCGGGGTTGCCACGGGGCAAACCACCCGCAGGTGAATGTCCGGGCAATGTCGCGCCAGGCTCAGCGCAAGCAGCTTGAGCGCGATCAGATCAGTTGGACGATCTTCATAGACGACCATCAGCGTGGTGTTTTCGGGCGTCGCCCTCATTACGCTGCCTTTCGCAGAGTGGCTTCGCCGGCCAGGCGGTGAAGTTGATCGAAGTAGCGTCGAACTTCGGGTCGCGCCTGGCCGTGCAACACGTTTTCAACCTGGTCTGCCATCTCCGAAAGAATCTCGATGTGGTGCGGCTCCTGCTCACGAAGGTCGAGAACACGAT
>JAKSCU010000615.1 GCA_022360435.1 Bacillota bacterium | reverse complement strand
GAAAAAGCGCCGGTGCGGTTTTTCCCGGCGGCAACAGGCCGACCCCTCAGGTTTGTCGCCCCGGACCTGGCCCGGCTGGAAGAGGAATTTTTCAGTCACCGGGTCACCCCGGGCGCCGCCACCGGGGGTTTGCAGGTGGCCGCCGCCGCGGACCGCAGGTCCGAGGTGGAGGGCATGGCCCGGGAAATCAACCGTCTTTGCCGGGACCACGGGTATAGATGGCGCGACATAGTGGTGCTGCTCAGGGACGTTGACCTGTACGCCGGCCTGATCGAAGCGGTATTCAGCGACCACGGCATACCCTTTTTTCTCGACCATAAGCGCACGGTGCTGCATCACCCGATGGTGGAGTTGGTGCGGGCCGCCTTGGAGACGGTGGACAAGGGATGGCCTTTTGATGCGGTATTTCGTTACCTGAAAACAGATCTGGTTCCGGTATCCCGGGAAGAGGTAGACCGGCTGGAAAATTACGTCTTGGCCCACGGTATCCGGGGCCGGCGCTGGACCGACGGTCGGCTGTGGGAATACCGGCGTCGGCTAGCGCTGGAGGAGGATGCCGAAGTATCGGAAACCGAACAACGGGAACTGGCGGAGCTCAACTCTGTCCGCACCCGGGCGGTGGCGGCCCTGGCTGCTTTGCAGAGCCGCTTGAGCGCCGCGAGCCGCGTGGCGGAATACGCCGGCGCGCTGTATGCTTTGCTGGAAGAATTGGCGGTACCGGCCCAACTGGAGCGGTGGAGCCGCGCAGCCGTTGGCCAGGAGCGGCTGGAGGCCGCCGGTGAACATGCCCAGGTATGGGAGGATGTTGTGCTTTTGCTGGACGAAATGGCGGAGGCGCTGGGGGATGAGCAAATGACCCTGCAGCAGTTTGCCCGGGTGTTGGAAGCCGGGTTTGCATCCATCCGTCTGGGCTTGATCCCCCCGGGGCTGGATCAGGTGGTGGTGGGCTCCTTGGACCGGTCCCGCAGCCCCGAGGTAAAAGCTGCTTTTATCCCCGGCGTCAACGAGGGAGTGCTTCCCGCCCGGGTGTTCCAGCAGGGCGTTTTCTCCGAGACCGAGCGGGAACACTTGCAAAACGCCGGCCTGCGCCTGGCCTCAGGCGTCCGGCGTCGGGCCTTCGACGAACAGTACATAGTATACCTGGCCCTGACCCGGGCCGCCCAACGGCTGGTTTTATCCTACCCCCTGGGTGACGGGGAGGGGCGGGCATTGAAGCCTTCCCCGTTGATACGCCGGGTGCGGGATATGTTCGCCGGCCCCGAGGAAAGTTTTTGGGCCCGGGAACCCGGTACCCGGGGCGTTGACGACCTGGAATTCATTACCGGATCCGGCCGCTGCCTCACCTACCTGGCCGGTAGGCTGCGGGGCGCCTTCGCCGGCCGGGAAATAGACCCCCTGTGGTGGGATGTGTACAACTGGTTTGCCGGTGGGGATACCGGCGGGTTGTTTAAGCCAATGGTTGAAAGCCCGTTCCATGATAACAGCGAGGGCCGGCTGCCGGGCCCAATCAGCGGCCGGCTTTACGGGAAACCTTTCCGGACCAGTGTTTCGGGTTTGGAAAAATACTATTCCTGCGCCTACGCCCATTTTCTCGCTTACGGCCTGCGGCTCAAGGAGCGGGATGTGTTCCGCCTGGAGGCGCCGGACATGGGCCGGTTCTTCCACGCGGCCCTGAAGATATTCGCCCAGCGGTTGGCCCGTCGGGGTATCGACTGGGGCGGGCTCGGCCCGGACCAGTGCCGGGGGCTGGCCGGAGAAGTGGTGGACGAACTGGCTCCCCGCCTGCAGAGCGAGATTTTGCTCAGTTCAGCCCGCCACCGCTATCTGACCGGAAAATTGAAACGAGTGGTGCAGCGATCCGCCCTGGTGCTGTCGGAACATGCCCGGCGGGGCAGCTTCCGCCCCGTGGGGTTGGAACTGGCCTTCGGTATGGAGGGCGGGCTGGCCGGGGTCACCTTTGCCCTACCCGGCGGCGAAGAGATGATTCTTCGGGGCTGTATCGACCGGGTGGACGCCGCCAACGCCGGAGCCGGGACCTTTTACCTGCGGGTGATCGATTACAAATCCGCAGCCACCGCCATTAATCTGAGCGACGTCCGGCACGGGCTTAATCTGCAACTGCTGGCCTATCTGGAGGTGGCGCTGCGTTACGCCCGGGAGTTGGCGGGCGGGGAAGGGCTTCCCGGCGCGGTTTTGTATTTCCGGGTGGACGATCCGCTGGTAAAAACCGGCGGGGAGCGGGTGGAGGATGAGGAAATCCAGCGGCTGCTGCTGCGGGAATTGAGGATGAAGGGGCTGGTGCTGGCCGACCCGGAACTGGTGTCAAAACTGGACCACAAGGTCGGGGGCGGTTCGGACTTGGTGCCGGTGGGAATTAAGCGAGACAACACTTTTACCGCCAGTTCATCAGTGGTGGACCGGCATGATTTCGACTTACTGCTTAAACTGCTGGAACATAAAATAACGGGCGCCGGCCGGGACATACTGTCCGGGGTCAAGGAAATCAACCCTTACCGGAAGGGGACTTACCGCGCCTGCCGGTTTTGCCTTTACAGGGCGGTCTGCCGTTTCGACCTCCTGCTGCCGGGCAACGCCTACCGGGTGTTTAAACCCGAAAAAGACGCCGAAGTATTGAAAAGAATCAGACTGGAAACGGGGGTGCCCCAAAATGCCCCAGTGGACTGACGAGCAGCGGGAAGCCATCGAAAAGCGGGACAAGCGCATGTTGGTGGCCGCCGCGGCGGGTTCCGGCAAAACCGCCGTGCTGGTGGAGCGGATTATCAGGCGCATTAGCGATCCCGGCGACCCGGTGGACGTGGACCGGCTGCTGGTGGTTACTTTTACCAACGGGGCGGCTGCGGAAATGCGGGAGCGCATCGGCGCGGCCGTCGCCGCCGCCCTGGACCGTCAACCCGGCGCGACGCACCTGAGCCGGCAGCCGGCGTTGCTGCAGCGGGCCGGCATAAGCACCATTCATTCCTTTTGTCTGGATGTGATCCGGCAGTATTATTACCGCCTGGAACTGGACCCGGTATTCCGGGTGATGGATGAAACCGAAGCCGCCCTCTTGCAATCCGACGTGCTGGAAGAAGCGCTGGAACACCGCTATGCTGCGGGCGACGCCGGCTTTTTGCAGCTGGTGGACTGTTACGGCGGGTCCAAGGACGACGGCGGCGTCCAGGAACTGGTGTTGGAGGCGCACAAGTTGTCCCGCAGCACCCCCGACCCCGACGCCTGGCTGCGGGGCCTGCCCGGCGCCTTTGACGTCCCGGCGGGCGCGGCGGTGGACCACCTGCCCTGGTTCGGGATATTGGCGACCAGCTTCCGCAACCAAATCGCCGCCGCCAGGGGTCTGGCGGAACTGGCCGTCGGCCTGTCCCGGCGGCCCGGCGGCCCGGCTCCTTACCTGGGCGCCCTGGAGAACGACCTGACGTTGTTGGACGAACTGGCCGGCGCCTGTGACGCCGATTGGCAAGAGCTATATATACGATGCAAAGAACTGGCCTTTAGCCGCCTGGCCCGCTGCTCCAAGGAAGAGGCCGACGAAAAATTGGTGCAAGCCGTTAAAAAAATGCGGGACTACATGAAAAACAAGCTCAAAGGGCTGCAAAAACGCTACTTCCACCGCCCGCCGGCCGAACTGGTGAAAGACCTGCGCGGGCTGGCGCCGGTGGCGGAAACGTTGGCCGGCCTGACGCTGGATTTTGCCGCCGGTTATCGCCGGGCCAAGCTGGAGCGGGGCGTGGTCGATTTCAGCGATCTGGAACATTACGCTCTGGAGATACTGTCCGGCGGAGCGGGGGAAGACGGCGCGTTCCGCCCGTCCCAGGCGGCGCTGGAATTGCGGGGGCGTTACGTTGAAGTGCTGGTGGACGAGTACCAGGACATCAACGCGGTGCAGGAAACCATATTGAATATGCTGGCGGGAGACCCGGAAGGAGAGGGCGGGCCGGGGCTGTTCATGGTGGGCGACGTCAAACAGAGTATCTACCGTTTCCGGTTGGCTGAACCCGGCCTTTTCCTGGCCAAATATAACCTGTTTGCCGGCGCCGGGCCGGAGGCGGGCCGGCTGGTCGATCTGGCCCGAAACTTCCGCAGCCGCTCCGGGGTGGTGGAGGCTGTGAACCATCTTTTCAGCCTGATAATGACTCCGGCGGTGGGTGAAATGGAATATGACGCCAGGGCCGCGCTGGTCTACGGCGCGGATTTCCCGCCGCTGCCCGATGATGGCGGCGACGCCGTGGAACTATATTTGGTGGATAGGACCCCGGCCCAAGAAGCCGCGGACATTGAGGAAGCTGCTTCCGCCGACGGAGAGGAAGAAACCGTGGAGGGGCCGGCTGAAACCGGGGAAGACCTGGATGCCATGCAGGTGGAGGCCCGCACCGTGGCCCGTCGGATTATCGAGTTGGTGGAAAGCGGGCATCCGGTCTTTCACCGGGACGGCGGGTACCGCCGGGTGAAATACCGGGATATGGTGGTGTTGATGCGCGCCACCGCCGGCCGGGCCAACACCTTCGTGGAAGAGTTCGGCAAGCTGGGGGTGCCGGCCCATGCCCAACTGACCACCGGTTACTTCGAGGCCGTCGAGGTGGAAACCATGCTGGCCCTGCTGAAAATAATCGACAATCCGAGGCAGGACGTGTCCTTGGCGGCGGCGCTCCGTTCCCCGGCGGCGGGCTTCAGTTCCGACGAACTGGCCGCCATCCGGCTTGGCTGCGGAGGTGGGACATTTTACGACGCCGTGGTGGGGGCTTCCCGGGCGGGGACGGGGGAATTGTCGGGCCGCTTGGCGGATTTTTTGCGCACCCTGGATCGGTGGCGCACCCTGGCCCGTCAGGGTGACTTGCCCGGCCTGATCTGGACTTTATACCGGGAAACCGGCTATTACGATTTCGTGGGCGGCCTCCCGGGGGGCAGCCAGCGCCAGGCCAACCTGCGGGCGCTTTACCACCGGGCCCGGCAGTTCGAGTCCACCGTTTACCGGGGTCTGTTCCGCTTCCTGCGCTTTATCGAACGGCTTCGGGACGGCGAGGGGGATATGGGCGCCGCCCGGGCCCTGGGCGAGAACGAAAACGTGGTGCGCGTTATGAGCATCCATAAAAGCAAGGGGCTGGAATTCCCGGTGGTGTTTGTGGCCGGTTTGGGCAAACGGTTTAATATAACCGGTTTGAACAGGAACGTGCTGCTGCACCGGGACCTGGGTCTCGGCCCCCAGTTGGTGGACCCGGTGAAAAGAGTTACCCATCCCACCGTGGCCAAACTGGCGGTGCGGGAAAAACTGCGCGCCGAAGAATTGGCCGAAGAAATGCGGCTGCTTTATGTGGCCATGACTAGAGCCAAAGAAAAACTAATCCTGGTGGGTTCGGTGGCCGGGCTGAAAACCGCCGCCACCCGGTGGTGCGGCGCCCTGGATACCGCCGGCCCGCGGCTGCCGGTATGGATGACGGCCCAGGCTGTAACCTGCCTGGACTGGATTGGTCCGACCCTGGCCGGACACCCCGGCGGCGCGCCGCTGCGGCGGTTGGCCGGGCTGGAAGAGAAACTGCCGGTTTCAGGCCGGGAGCATGGCTCTCGGTGGCTGGTGCGGGTGCTGGACGGCAAAGGATTGGAAAAAGAGGCCGCCCCCGAAGCCAGGGATACTTACCGGGAACTGGTGCGGCATTTTAAACCGGTGCCTCTGATCGGTCCCCGGGTCGACCAAGTCACGGCCCGTTTGAACTGGTCCTACCCGCACCGGGGTCTGCAGGGTCTGGCCGCCCGGGCTACGGTTACCGATCTGAAGGAGGCCGGCGGCGCCGCCGGGGTGGAACACCGGCGGCCCGGCTTGGTGGAGTATGCCGCGGTAAAACCGGCCTTCGTACAACGCCGGGAAGGGCTGGACGCCGCCGGGCGAGGCCAGGCGCTGCATCTGGTGATGCAACTCTTGGACCTGGAGGGCGATCTGTCGGCGTTGGGAGTAAAAGCCCAGATGGCGGCTATGGCGGAACGGGAACAGCTTGCTCCGGAACAGGTCCGGTGCGTAATTCCAGAAGCCGTGGCCGGGTTTTTCAGCAGCCCGCTGGGTAGGCGGGTGCTGGCGGGCCGGAGGGTATTCCGGGAACAGCCCTTTACCCTGGCCTTGCCGGTAAAAACCCTTTACCCGGACACCGAAAGCGGTGCGGCGAGCGGAGAAACCGTGCTGGTCCAGGGGATTATCGACTGCCTGGTGGAAGAGGAGGCCGGGTTGCTGGTGGTGGACTACAAAACCGACCGCTACACCCCGGACACCATGGTCCAACTGGCGGAACGTTACCGGCACCAACTGCAGCTTTACTCCCGGGCGGTTAAAATGATCGCAGGCCGGCCCGTGACGGCTATGTACCTTTATCTTTTTCATAAAGGGGACATCGTTTCCGTGGCGGAATAGGGCTTTTGCAATTTTCACGGTCCTTATTGACAACCGTTTTACCCGTGCATTAAACTGAAAGCAGTCAAACGGAAATTTTTGTGCATTTTGAACTCTGGAGGATAGGATATGATGGCCCCGTCCCGACTGAAGGAGTGGCTGGTAGTACCTTCCGGGCCGGGTGCTCCGGGGTGTGTTGTAATTGAGACGGGGCAAAATATCCTTTTAAAATGAATGAGAAATCATTCATAAACTGCGAGGTTAACGGCGGTAAAGCGCGCCGACCTGATAAAATTCCGAAGGGGGATTAAATTAATGAGCTTAAAGGAAGTATTTGCGGGATTGCAGGAAAAAATCAACAACGATCCGTCCAAGATGGCCGGCGTTAGCGCCACTTACCAGTTTTGCCTGTCCGGTGAAGGCGGCGGGGATTACAATGTGGTATTCACCGACGGCGCGGGCAAAATCAACGAGGGCATGGCCGACAACCCCGACATCACCATTAACATGGAAGCCGCCGACTATGTGGATATGGTGGACGGCAAGCTGGACGCTATGAGCGCTTTCATGACCGGCAAACTGAAAGTGGAAGGCGACATGTCGCTGGCCATGCGCCTGCAGGCCCTGCTGGGTTAACATAAAAAGTTGCGGGCGGCTTTTTCAAAAAGAAAAAACCACCCGCAACTTTTCTCTTAATCAGTTTCCCCAGACTGGCATCAACCCCCTACCAAGGCTTTTTCAGGGGGAATAATTAAGTATACTGTCCCCTTTATTTTAGCATGGAAAAAGTGCAAAAACATATTGACTTTGATTATCATTATCAAGTAAAATAATCCTAAGGTAACATTAATTTTTGACCTGCACAAATTAAGGCAGGCATTTAGCCGAACAACATGCAACATGAGTTTGACCTTGGTTTCGCTGGCCCCCAATCAGGTTGCCCATTTGTCCGAGGACTAAATGAAATTCACAATTGTCAATCTTTTAAGCTTGTAATTGAAGAGAGGGGGCGAAAATGGCACAACTTACCAATGAAAATGTCATGGCGAAAATAAGGCAATTGTATGAATACCTGTTCTTTCATAATGGGTACGGGGAAATGAAAATTGAAATGCGCATCATGAAAAAGGGACAAAAAGAGGTAATAATCCATTGCGGCAAGCAGTACCGCTTTGTGGTGGACTACACCGCCCGACCCGAGGACGAGGCCAACAGCGCGGTTTGAGAAAAAGCGGGCGCGATGTTGTTTTGTCGAGGGAGTGGGGCCTTTCACGGTAATTGAAGGACAAGTGGCCGGTTGGTTTTCCGTGGCGGAAAACATTTGGCGACGAAGGGGGTGAGGCGGCGGCTTAAAACTGGTGCCCCGGGAACAGCCGGGTAAGCCGAGGCGTGGGGCCTGGCGATAATGGACGAGGTGCTTGACGAAACTGAAGGTGGTTCTGTGGGTGAACCCTTCTGAGAAATGACAATTCTTGGAAAGGGGTTTTTTGCGTTATGCATGCAAGAGTTAAAAGGTTTTTAAAGAGTAATTCCGGTTTCACATTAATTGAACTGATCATCGTCATCGGCATAATGGGCTTTTTGGTGGCCATGATTGCCCCCAGGCTGGCCGGAGTAATGGGCGGGGCCGTGGACGCGGTTTGCGACAGCAACCAGACTAGATTGGAGACTGTAATGGCTTCCTATACCGAGCAGTATGCCGCTATTCCAAATAACTTGATCAATCTGGTAGTTGAAGAAACAACCGGCGTCTACACTGCTCTGAACCCCTTGGTCGAAGATGCCAACAAGGGTAACGGAGTGGAAGTGTTTTCAGCTGATTTCATTGAAGGAATTGAGGCAAGAATGCATTACCTTAACGCTGATGAAGCCGCAGAATTAATTTCATTAGGCGTATCCCAAGTGCGCAACCTGAATTTGAGCGAAGAAGTAACACACTACAACGGCAATGAAATGAACTGGAACAAAGCATCAATGCCTGATGCTACACTGGGTCACATGGCTCCTGTGACCCCTGCCGAAGGTGTGCCGGTGCTTATGTATGGCGGCGGCTATAGTAGTGGTGCTACCCCTACTCTTGACGCAATTACTAGTGGCGATGTACTCCGCCAGCCCGACTTGGCATTCCGCATCGTACTGGGTGTTGGCCCGGACAGCGATCTTGTCCAGGATGGTCTGATTTCCAAGGCCGGCATGTGCCCCGGTGGTCTCCAGCGCAGTGACCATTTCGCCTACAACAACTACAACATAGCATTGCCCAGACTGGGGGCTACTGTCGAAAGGCTGCCGAATGACGTATTGACAATGTATTGCTAGTTAGGAGATATGCTTACTTTCACTTTTTTTTTT
>JAKSCU010000072.1 GCA_022360435.1 Bacillota bacterium | reverse complement strand
GTCGAAATCTCGCCGTCATTGATAACAACATAGTAGTTTCCTTCGTTGCCTTTATTGATAACAAATTGATAGGTAATTGAAACGCCTTGGGCTTTTTCAGGCATAAACCTGGCATTTAAGCTGTCCAGGTACAACTCGAAGGGAACTTTTTCGGTATCGCCTGCCGGTTGTGTGTCGTCAGCGGGGACCGTGGCTTTTTCGGTGTCTGCGCCCTCTTCTTCAACAGGAGTGGCGTCCGGGGTTTCGGTTTCAGTGCCCGCCTCTTCCTCCACTGCTGCTTCCTTCGGCTCAGTTGTTTCAGTGGCGGTGGTAATGGTTATAGTTTTGGTATCCGGGTTCCAACCAACTTTGGCCCCCAGGGATTCGCCCACAAAACGCAGGGGGACCATGGTGCTGCCGTCGTATACCTTGGCCTGGGCGTTAATATCTAATTTTTGGCCGTTAACCTTGACGTCACCGCCTATGGCCAGTTCAAGGGTGGTATTGCCCTTGACAGCCGTAACTGTTTTGGTAGAGCCATCCCAGGTTACCTGGGCTCCCAGGGCCTCGAAAATAGCTCGCATCGGCACCAGGGTGCTGCCTTCCTCAATCATGGGCGGGGTATCGCTCTGCAGCGCCTGGCCGTTTAACATTATGGAAGGTGTAGCGGCTTGCGCCGGTATAAAGGCGATAGAAATAGCAAACAACAGGGAAACAACCACAAGTAAATACTTTTTATTCATCCTCCAACCTCCTGTAATAATAAAATTAATATTTTCTATAATATGGCGCAAGTTACAAAAAAATTATTTTAATATTGGCGGCCTAAACTCCCTCCTTTCAGTTAAAGAAATAACATAATATAAAATAGTTAGCTAAAATAATGTTAAATCCTTCTGAAATAAGCAAATTTTAAAAAAATTTTGAGGATTAGTACTCAAACCATATAAATTATTCAAATTATCTATAACAACCGGCTTATGCCTGTTGCTTTTGAAATTGCCCATGTCTGTGATAGTCACTGTTTACGACAGCTTGTATCTGGCTTTGCTAGAATTAAAGAATGTCCGTTAGTAACTGCAAATAAACACTTAGTGAACGTAATCAAAAATTCAAATTGGTGCATGGTCCTCCAGGAATTTGAACCAAAGCCACACCCTAAGTTGGCGCCCTGTTTGCAAATTGACCTTCGGTGATAAAAAGCCGGCAAAATACCGTTTGCAAGCTAATTGCTAGGTGTGGCGCCATGCCGTAGTTATGCCGGCAGCCCCATATTGACAAGGGTTAGCAAAAGGAATAAGCTTAATCTGGTTAACAGTTTAACCCATGAAATAATAGTTGAGCTTGCAGAAGAGGGTCGGGGCTCGGGGTGTATATGTTTTCCATAAACGAAAAAATAATCAAAGACCTGGCCACAAACGATCGGGTTTACAAAAAGGGGTTGGCCTATTACCGGGCCAACCGGGTTGCCGACATTAAAGCCGACATGGAAGAATTATGCTTTTCGGCTATAGTTATGGGCGACAGCGACGAGTACGAGACAGAGGTGTATTTTACCTCCGACGGAGGAATTTTTTCCATAGAATGCGGCTGCCCCGCGTTTTCCCGGTACGAGGGGGCCTGCAAACATGTTGTGGCCCTCTTAAAGGAGTGCCAGAGCATATTCATCGGCGCACCGGCGCTGGCTGAAAAAATGGCGGCGGCAGCCACCGCAAGCCCCGCCACCGCTGCAAGCGGCGTCACCGGCGCCCGACCGGCGCCGGCTGATTTGGCTAACACCAGAGCCGTCTTTGCCGGCACCCAACTGGCCAACGAAATGTTGGAATCTTTCGGTTATAGCCCCGACAGCCCGCCGCAAAAAACGCTGCAACTGGAGATAAATCTGGAAATTATTTACCAAATGAAAAAGTTTCGGCGCCGGTCGCTTGCCGTCCTAAACCTGCGCCTGGGTGAAAGCAAACTGTACGTGGTCAAAAATATCAAACAGCTTATCAATGCTGTGACAGGCGGCGGCATCGTCGAATTCGGCAAGCATTTTACCTTCAACCCGAACACGCACGTTTTTTCCCCTCGGGATAAGCTGATCATCGACCTACTGCATGAAATATGTGAATTGGAAGAGCAAATAATGGACCCCTGGCAATCGGACTGGGCAAACGGCCAGGGGAAGCTGTTCCGGGGCAAGCAGGTCATCCTGACCACCACGGTGGCCAAAAGACTTCTTTCGCTGCTGCACTCCCAGGGCCGCAGCTTTAACCTAAAAATGCTTGAAACCCAATATAATAACCTGACAATAGCGGAACAGGACCTGCCCCTGGAATTCGCGCTGGATATAAAGCGCCAAGAGTTGCTGCTGCAGTGGCGGAACATGGCCACGCTGCCCCTGCTGGACACCGGAGAGTACTTCTTGATGGACGAACAGGTGTGCAAGATTTCGGCCCGGCAGAACCGGTATTTTCTGCCGCTTTTAAACGCCTTTGTGCAGTCGCCCGCCGGTGTCCTCTTTTCCCGGGACCAGACCGAGCGGTTTGTGGCCGAAATGTTGCCGGCGCTCAGGCAGATTGGCCGGGTGGAGATGTCCGGCGCGGTGGAAAAAAGCTTACATCAAGCAGACCTGCACACCCGGGTTCACCTGGATAAAGAGCGGGACGCGGTTACCGCCAGGGTGGAGTTCGCTTACGGGGAAATACGCTTCAACCCCTTTGCCGCCGCGCCCGGGGCCTTGGCCGGGGATAAAATACTGGTCCGGGATATGGAAGGCGAAAGCGCGGTGCTTAACCTGTTTGAAACAGCCGAGTTCAGAACATTGAACGGTAAACTATACCTTAAAGACGACGATGCCATATACCGGTTCGTGTTTGATGTGTTGCCCGAAATACAGGAGCGGGCCGAGGTTTTTTACTCCGAAAGCTTTCGCAGCATGCGGGCCAGGAGCGCGGCGGTATTCACCGGCGGCGTCCGCTTAAACGAAGATAATGGCATGCTGGAATTTTCCTTCAAACTGGACGGCGTCGACGCCGCCGACCTGAACGGCATATTCCGGTCCCTGCGGGAAAAGAAAAAATACTATCGCTTGCGGGACGGATCCTTTTTGCCGCTGGGCGCCCCCGACTCAAACCTGGAGCAGGTCATGCGCATTATGGAATCGCTGGACATCACCGAACGGGATCTGAAAAAGGAAACGGTGCTGCTGCCCGGCTACCGGGCCATGCACATAGACCGCTGTTTGCGGGAATCCAATCTGCGGTTTGACCGAAACCAGGCTTTCAAGCGGCTGGTGCAAAACGTCGGCGAACCCCGGGACACGGAATTCACCGTGCCGGGCAATTTGCGCGGTACGCTGCGCGACTACCAGCGCACCGGTTTCAAGTGGCTGAAAACACTGGCCGGGTACGGTCTGGGCGGCGTTCTGGCCGATGACATGGGATTGGGCAAGACCATCCAAACCATAGCTTTCATCTTGTCGGAAAAGGAGCGGGTGCCGGCGCCCTCGCTGGTTATCGCCCCCACCTCCGTGGTCTACAACTGGCAGGACGAAGTCCAAAAGTTCGCTCCCGGCATGCAGGCGCTGGTGATTTCCGGCGCCCCCGGGGAGCGGGAGGCGTTGCTGCGGCAAGTCCGCGACGCCGGCGATACCCGGGCGGCGGACCTGGTGGTCACATCCTACGCCCTTATCCGCCGGGATGTGGAGCGGTACCGGGACCTGGAGTTCGGCTACTGTTTCCTGGACGAAGCGCAGCACATCAAAAACCCCAGTTCCCTGGGCGCCAAGGCGGTAAAACTAATTAAAGCCCGGGGTTATTTCGCCCTTACCGGCACCCCGCTGGAAAACAGTCTTACCGAGCTATGGTCGGTTTTTGATTTTGTAATGCGCGGCTATCTGCATTCGCACCGGAAATTTATGAAACAATACGAGCGGCCCATAGTCAAGGATCGGGATCAAATAGCCCTGGGGGAACTGCAAAGGCAAATAGCCCCGTTTATAATGCGGCGTTTGAAAAAGGACGTTTTACTGGAACTGCCGCCCAAAATAGAAAGCAAAGTGCTCACCGGTTTGACCGACAACCAGAAAATAATCTATCTGGCCTATCTGCGGCAGGCCAGGGGCGAATTTGAAGCGGCCGTCGCTGCCGGCGGTTTTGAAAAAAGCCAGATCAAAATCCTGGCCCTGCTGACCCGCCTGCGGCAAATATGCTGTCACCCCGCCACCTTTCTGAACGACTACAAGGGTGACAGTGGCAAACTGCTGTATCTAAGGGAGATAATGCGGGACGCCTTGAAAGGCGGTCACCGGGTGCTGCTGTTTTCGCAATTCACCGGCATGCTGGCCATTATCAGGAATTATCTGGACAGCGAGCGTATAAACTACTTTTACCTGGACGGCGCCACCAAAATGGAAGACCGGGGCCAAATGGTGCGCGCTTTTAATAGCGGGGAAAGGGACGCCTTTTTAATCTCCCTTAAAGCCGGCGGCACCGGTCTGAATTTAACCGGCGCCGACATGGTTATTCACTATGACCCGTGGTGGAATCCGGCGGTGGAAGAACAGGCCACCGACCGCGCCTACCGCATTGGGCAGAAAAACTCGGTGCAGGTGATTAAACTGATTGCCCGGGGCACCATCGAAGAAAAAATATACACCCTGCAGCAAAAGAAAAAAGCCATGATCGACTCGGTAATCCAACCCGGGGAAACCATGCTCTCCAAAATGACTGAACAAGAAATTCGCCAACTGTTTCTTTAGATGTCAGGCACCGTGCCCATCGTGACGAACCCGACATTTTGCCGCTGCAATTTCCCTTTTTGCAAGGATGGGGCCGTGCCTGCGTTATGTCGGCAATCATATTGACAAGCATTAGCAAAAGGAATAAACTTAACCTAATTAACAGTTTAACTCCCGAAATTAGTTTTATTGTACTCTGACTTTGAATAAAAGGTTTGAGGAGGAGGCTTTTGGACCAGAAACTTGTATCCCGCTACATAGATAAGATGGACGAATTGTTGCCGCACATGATGCGCCGGATGCATCAGGAACTGGCGGGCAGCCTGAAGGATGGAATAACCGCCAACCAGTTTTTCGTTATGAAAATGCTTGCCGACCGCGGCCAAATGACAGTCAGCGAGGTGGCCGAGGCATTCACCGTTTCGTTAAGTGCCGTAACTTCACTGGTGGACCGCTTGTTTCGGGCGGGGATGATAGAGCGCCGCAGGTCCGAGGATGACCGACGGGTAGTGTGGCTTGAGCTTACAGAAGAGGGCCGGAACATGGTTAATACTTGCATGGCCGGTCGCCGGCGGGTCATCAGGCGCTATATCAGCCGTTTGGAGGAAAAAGAACTGGTATTTCTGATTGAGATAAATGAGAAGATTGTTTCTATGATGCGACAGGAGGATCAGGGGGCAGGGACAGTGGAATGACAAAGCGAAAAAAATGTTGGTTCGAAAATGCGGCGGTATCAACTGCCGTTCGTTGTTTCAATATAACGCCACAATTAATTTTAAAGGTTGGCGGATCCATAGAGATGGTGCGAGCCTCACCGAAGCGAAGAAAGTAGAATCGTCAACGGGTTGTTTTTTGTCAAATTGACGGAGTGCCTGGCACGAGATTGGAGGAAATTTTAATAATGGTTAATCAGTTGGCCCTAAGGCTAAAAAAAGGGCTGCTAAAAAAATTAAAGGTAAAAGAAAGTAAATTAATTTTTACGAAAAGCTTAAATGCAAACTACGCAGGTTCGGCATCGAACATGGTGAGCCTTGCTAATGATGAAAAGGCGGGTGAGGCACCGGACGCGGCGGTCCCACCTGACCAGGCTGCGAAACAGGCTGCCCCGGCAAAGGTACAAGCTGACCAAGCTGTCACAAGTGCCCAGGCGCAAGTAAAAGTTGCGCAAGCGCCGTCCGCCAAGGGGTGCCCGGCTCAAACCATCCGGGCCACGGTACCAATCCCGGTCCCGCCTGCGAAATTTGTCCAATTTAAAAGGTGCTTGGCGCCTTTACTTCTCTCTGTGCTGCTTCTTTCGGGTTGCGGGGGAGAAAAGCAGGATCAAGCCGGTGAACAGCAAGATGCCGTGCCCGTGCAAGTGGTGGCGGTGGAGAAAGGTTCATTGGCTTCCACCGCCCTGGTGACAGGCAAACTGGAAGCAGCGGCCTCAGCCAACGTGGTGCCCGGCGGCGCCGGCGGCAAGGTGGAGTCGGTGAAGGTGCAAGTTGGAGACCGGGTGCAAAAGGGACAAACCCTGGTGGTCCTGGAAAATACCGCGCTGGCGGCGGTGGTGAGGCAGGCCGAGCAGGGTGTGGCCCAGGCCGAATCCAGCCTTAAGCTGGCCCAGGTAGATTACGAGCAGGCCAAGGCCAATTACGAGCGGGGTAAAACGCTCTATGAACAGGGCGCCATTTCCCAGTCCGGCCCCAGCGGATTTGAAACCGCTTTTGAAATACCATACAAAAAGGCTAAAGAAGCCTTTGAAAAAATCATGCCCTCCGCCCTGGAAAGCGCCAAGGCGGGCCTGGTTCAGGCACGGGAGAATTATAACAACGCTTTTGTCAAGTCGCCCATTTCCGGCGTGGTCACGGCCTGCAACGTCAACCCGGGCGAATTGGCCAGCCCCGGCAGCCCGATACCCGTGGTTACCGTGGTGAGCCTGGACAAGGTGGAAGTGGAGGCCACCGTCACCGAGGATCAGATTAACCGGCTGCAAGAGGGGCAAAAGGTGCCCGTTCTAGTTGGGGCCGTGTCGGCCGAGCCCTTCACCGGGGTGATCACCAACATCGCCCTGGCCGCGGACCAGGTGAGTAAAGCCTTTCCTATCAAGGTGCAGCTTGATAACCAAAAACACATTTTAAAGCCCGGCATGTTCGCCGAGGTGCAACTGATGGATCGGAAAACCCAAGTGCTGCTGGTGCCAAGGGAGGCCGTCATCGCTGTGAGCGGCAGGGACGTAGTTTGGGCCGTTGCTGACAACAAGGCCGCCAGCCGCCCGGTGACCACCGGCGTCAGCGACGGCAAGCAAATCGAAATCAGTTCCGGCCTTGGAGAAGGCGAGCAAGTGGTTGTTTTGGGGCAGGATTCGCTCCAGGAAAACGCACTTGTGGAAATCGTTGAATAGGCGGCGTAAACATGAAAATTACCGACTTTTCCATTAAGCGCCCGTTAACCATTGCGGTGCTTGTCACCGTGATACTGATTTTGGGCGGCGTGTCCCTCAGCCGCTTGAACATCGACCTGTATCCCGATATGAATCTGCCGGTAGCGGCGGTAGTCACCCAGTATCAAGGCGCCGGGCCCCAAGAAGTGGAGAACTTGGTCACCCGTCCCCTGGAGTCCATCCTGGGTACGGTAAGCGACCTGGACGAGATACAATCCATCAGTTCCACCGGCTCCTCGACAGTAATAGTTTTTTTCAACTGGGGCACCGATATGGACTTTGCCACCCTGCAGATGCGGGAAAAGGTGGACATGATTAAACCCATGCTCCCGGACGACGTCAGTACCCCGGGGGTTTACAAGTTTGACCCCAACGCGTTGCCCATATTGCAAATTGCTGTGTCAGGCAGCGACCCGGCCAAGGCTACCCAGGTCACCGAGGATATCATCCAGCCCCGGTTGGAACGGGTATCCGGCGTGGCCGCCGTTCGGGTGGAGGGGGCCACCCAGCGGGAAATTCAAGTGTTGGTGGAACCATCCCGCCTGGAGGGATACGGTCTCAGCCTGAACCAGGTGGTGCAGATGCTGAAGGCTGAAAATATGAGCATTTCCGGCGGCCACGTGGAAGAGGGCAAAAAGGACTTGTTGGTGCGGGCCACCGGTGAGTTTAAAGACATCGAGGAAATCCGCAACATGGTGTTGACATCCCCCACCGGCGTCAGGGTGCACCTTGCCGATATCGCCGAAGTGCGGGACGGTGTGGAGGAAGTCACCCATATGAGCCGGGTTAACGGAACTCCCGGCCTGACG
>JAKSCU010000073.1 GCA_022360435.1 Bacillota bacterium | reverse complement strand
TTTATAAAAGTATAAAAAATGTGCACTTTATTCAGTTCCCTATGTGTGCGATTTTTTATACTTTAGTCCTTGAATCCCGGCCATAAATATGGCCGGGTATACTTTCCATCCCCTCCATCCCCTTCCTTTAATTAACCGGATATAACTAGAGAAAGGGATTGTATTTTTTTTCGGCGCCTATGCTCGACTCGGGGCCGTGTCCCGGGTACACCTTGGTGTCGTCGGGAAAATTCAGCAGTCGTGTTTTAATGGAATTTATCAGTACATTGTGGCTGCCTCCGGGAAAATCCGAGCGACCCACCGAACCGGCGAAAAGAGTGTCCCCGGTGATAATCCCGCCACCTTTAATTTTGATGCAGATACCGCCTGGCGTATGGCCGGGCGTATGAATAACTTCCAACAGCACGTTACCCACCTGGACCTTGTCCCCGTCCTCCAATACCCGGTCAGCTTTTTTAAACTTGAGCATCGAACCCATGAACAATGAAAGGTTTTGAGCCGGGCTGGTCAGCATGTCTGCGTCGCCGGAGTGAATCATCACGTTGGCATCGGTGGCTTGCCGCACTTCGTTTATCGCACCGACATGGTCCATGTGGCCGTGGGTAAGGATGATGCTTTTGCACTGGAGACCCAGTTTTTCCAGGCGGCTCAAAATACGCCCGCCCTCGGCGCCCGGGTCCACAACGGCGGCTTCTTTTGTTTCTGCACAGCCGATTATGTAACAGTTGGCTTCCATGGGACCGACTCCAAATCCTTCAAAAATCATTTTTTAACCTCCCTGTATAAAAATATTGGTTTAAAAAATTTCCCGCGCTTTGATATACCGGCCCATATATATGGCCGGGGCAAAGAAAAAAGAATCAAAAAACGTACGCAGAGGGAACAAATGGCGCGCTTTATTTATACTTTCAGGAAAGTGTGCCTTGCCATATATATGGCAAGGGCAAAGGAATAAAGTATCAAAAAGCGCACGCAAAGGGAACTAAATAAGCGCGCTTTTTTTACTTTCCAGCAGCATGGTTACCGGGCCGTCGTTTATGATCTCCACCCGCATGTGCTCCCGAAAGTAACCGCATCGTACAGCAACCCCGCGGCTATTGACTTCCCGAACGAAATCGGCATATAGTTTTTGGGCCAGGTCCGGCGGCGCCGCCTCGGAAAAACCGGGCCGACGCCCACTGCGGCAATCACCGTAAAGGGTAAACTGCGACACCACCAACATTTCGCCGCCGGTATCCAGCAGGGATAGGTTCATTTTATCGTTTCGGTCTTGAAAAATACGCAGGTTGACTATTTTATCCGCCATGTAAGAGACATCGCTATCTTCGTCTTCAAGACCCACCCCCAGCAACACCACCAGGCCCGGACCGATGGTTCGTTTTTCCCGCCCCGGCGCGCCGACGGCGCCGCCGGATACTCGTTGTATTACGGCCCGCACAAGCATCATCCTTTTGTGATGTTTTTCATCAATAATTTCGCCGTCTTGGGCTTCTCGTATTCTATCGCGCCTCTTTTCGAACAATCACTGTTATTCCTTTTTCATGATGGACCCGACCCGGCGCACGTTGTACACGTCCTTAACCCGGCTGAACCTGTTAATCATGTAGTCCATTTGTTCCATGTCCTTCATTTCCAAAACCAGTTCAACAACCGCGGTGTTATTTTTGCGTCCCCGGGCGCTAACCCTGGGGGCGCTCATCTTGAGCTCGGTCAATATGGACATGATGTCGTTAAGCAGACCGGACCGGTCGGTGGATTCAATTTCCAGCCGCACCTGGAACGGGGAGCGAAAATTCTTGTCCCAGGCCACTTCAACCAGGCGGTCCGGATCGTTTAACAGCGAACCGACATTGTGGCAGTCCTCGCGATGTATGGAAACCCCCCTGCCCCGGGTGACATAACCAACTATTTCATCACCTGGAACCGGGTTGCAACAGTGGGCCAGCTTGATTAGAAGGTTATCGACGCCCCTGACCCGTATACCCTGGGTGGGCTTGCCCCAGGTCGGCTTGGCCCGTGTTTCCTGCAGCATCTCCTGCAGCTGTTCGTCGGTGAGTTCCTTCCTTTCCTCCCGGGAGATTTCCTCCCGCAGCTTGTTTACCAAGCTGGAGGCCGACACGGTGCCGTCCCCCACAGCCGCGTACACATCTCCGTGGCCGGCCAGATTCATTTTATTGCCGTAATCCACCAGTTTTTCGCTTTTAATGACTTCCGGTTCCAGTCCCTGCTTCTTAATCTCCCGCTCCAGCATCTCCCGGCCCCGTAATATGTTTTCCTCCCGCTGCTCCTTTTTAAACCATTGGCGGATCTTGGTCTTGGCCTGGGATGTCATGGCTATTTTCAGCCAGTCGCGGCTGGGGCCCTGGCTCTGCTTGGAAGTCATCACCTCCACAATATCGCCGTTTTTCAGGACGTAATCCAGGGGGACAATTTTACTGTTGACCTTGGCGCCCACGCACCGGTGACCCACCTGGGTATGCACCCGGTATGCAAAATCAAGCGGGGTGGCACAGGCCGGCAACTCCATAACGTCGCCCCGGGGGGTAAAAACAAATACCACGTCGGAAAAAATATCGATTTTAAGGGTTTCCATGAACTCGGTGGCATCTTTAAGCTCTTTCTGCCAATCAAGTAACTGTCTCAGCCAGCTGAGTTTGCGGTCGAAATCACCATCTTTGCCGCCTTCTTTATAGTTCCAGTGGGCCGCGATACCGTATTCGGCGGTGCGGTGCATTCCCCAGGTTCTAATCTGTATTTCCAGCGGGTCGCCCAGGGGGCTGACCACCGTTGTATGCAGGGATTGGTACATGTTTGACTTGGGCATGGCGATATAATCTTTAAAACGGCCGGGCAACGGAACCCACAGTGTGTGCACGGTGCCCAGCACGGCGTAGCAATCCCGCACGTTGTCCACCAACACCCGCACCGCCATGACGTCATAAATCTCGTGAAACTCCAACTGCTGCTGCCGCATTTTTTGGTGGATACTGAACAAGTGTTTGGGGCGTCCCTGAATCTCCGCGGTGATTTTAACTTCGTCCAACTTATCGTGCAGCGTTTTTTTAATGCTGCGAATATATTCCTCCCTTTTGTCTCTGGTGCGGGCGACCAATTCCGCCAGTTCGTGATACTTTTCGGATTCGATGAAGCGAAAAGCCAAATCTTCAAGCTCCCACTTCAGCCGGTATATACCAAGCCGGTGAGCCAGGGGGGCGAAAATCTCCAACGTTTCTTGGGCGATCTCCTTTTGCTTCCGCTCCTGGTGGTGGTGCAGGGTGCGCATGTTATGCAAGCGGTCGGCCAGTTTAATCAACACCACCCGGATGTCCCGGGCCATGGCCAGGAACATTTTGCGTAGATTTTCCACCTGACGCTCCATCTTGGAACGATATTCAAGGCGGCTTAACTTGGTGACGCCGTCAACCAGGCCGGCGATATCCGGGCCGAAGTTTTTTTGCAATTCCTCCAGGGTCACACCGGTGTCTTCCACGGTGTCGTGCAGCAATCCCGCCACGAGAGTGTCCATGTCCAGTTCCAGGTCGGCCAGAATTAAAGCAATGGCCACCGGGTGAGTGATGTACGGCTCGCCGGAAATGCGCCTTTGCCCGGTGTGCGCCCGGGCTGAGTAGTCATAGGCGCGCTTCAGCAGGTCCAGGTTGGCGCCCGGGTTGTAATGAACAACCTTTTGGATCAGTTCATCCAGGGCGGCGTAATCACATCCCGGCTGCCCGGAAGTTGTATTTAATCCAATTGACCCATTCGGATTTGATTGTTCTTGTCCAGACATATGTACCTGATTCATTAAGATCCCTTCTTTGTGCGCCCACCGGCAAAAGCTTATATCTTAGAATACCTTCTTCCCACTGATATTGCAATAAATCCAGTTCTTGAAAAACCGCCGCCGCCACCACCAGCGGCAAGCATGAAGACATTTCGCGACCGGCCAGGCGCAGGTGTTCCAGCGCTTCCCGCGTGGAACAGGTTTCCTGTGCGCCGGCGGCCCGGCGGCGAAGAATAGCATAAAAACTAGCCAATAATTCTCTATCCGGCGCCAGTTCCTCAATATGTGCCAAGCTGCGTTCCCAATCCGGCGCGGAAAAAAGAGCTTCAACTTCCGGCGCGGCGGCATCGACATTGCGAGCGGCCAGGGTCAGCCAGTCTTCAGCGATGGCCGGAGGCCGGCCCAGCAAAATACGATCGAACTGTGTCCGGCGGTATAAGTCTTCAGGCAAGCAGGAATATGTGGCTACCAGCAGTTTAAATGTTCCATTAACAACCTTATGCAACTCGCCTTTAATCTGGTCCTCGGGCATAAAACCGTTTACAAAAGTTACCCGGCCGCTGAAACGATTATTGTGACATTCCGCAAAGCGAGCCAGCTGCAGGGTTTGGCTCGCGCAATCCACCAGAAGTAAAACGGGTTTTGCGGCCGGCTCCAGGCAGGCCAGATAGTTTTCGATTCCGTGCCCCGCGGGAGCGGGACAGCCGGGAATTACACCGCCGCTGAAATTATTGGAATTATCCGGATCGACCAGGTTGCAAACCCGTAAAGCCTGCATTGCGGCGGGCACCGAGTGCCGGTTTAAAACCAAGTAATTTTGTAACCGGGCCACTATGCTGTCGGGAATAAAAATAAAGTCGTCGGCTCGCTGAAAACAAGACTCCCATTCAGTACAACGCCGAGACAAGTGATCATTGTCCGTCACCCCGTGCAAATCCTTAACCCGAACCTGCAAGTGCTGCCGACCCTGCCACTGGTTCACGGTGGGGATGACGGCGACATTGATTTCCCTGCCTGCGGCAAGCTGCCCGGCATGCCGGCCCAGATTAAATCCGATGCCATCCATGTTCAGGCTGTTTTCACCCAACAGAAGTTTCAAGTGCGCCTCGTTTTTACCGACGCTGCGGCAATTAATAAGCTTTGCGCCGGACAGTCCGAAAAGCGGCCGCGGATTGCCTTCACCGAACGGTTCCAGTCTTTCGATTTCCTCAACCAGCTTGTATGTGACGTCCTCCAGGGAAATTAAAGCATCCAGGTCCAGGGAAGAAAAACTATCGGTGTTTTCCATCGTTTCAGACGCATAACGATTAATTTCCCGCCTTAAGTGTTCAACCTCTTGCAAGTCGATGGAAAATCCGGCCGCCATGGAGTGCCCGCCATATTCAACCAGACAGTGGGAACAGTTTTTCAAGGCGGCAACCAGGTTGAAGCCCCGTACGCTTCTGGCCGAACCCTTACCAAGGTCCCCTTGCCCGGCTATCAACAGCGCCGGCTTGTTATAGCGTTTCACCAGGCGGGAGGCCACTATGCCGATAACTCCGGAATGCCAGTTGGGTGAGGAAAGAACTATAACTTTATCGGCGGCCAGGTCGGGAGCGCCGTCAAGCATGCCCAGTGCTTCACCCAGGGCCACGGTTTCAAGTTCCTGCCTGGTCTGGTTGTTCTTGCCCAGCGCCGCAGCCAGATACATTGCCGGCTCCGGTTCTTGGCTCATCAGCAAATCCACCGCTATGCCGGCATCGCCCAGCCGGCCGGCGGCGTTAATGCGCGGTGCCAGTATATATCCCACCTCGCGGGTGCCCGGTGAGTCGGTTTTTAAACCGGCAGCCTGGAAAAGCGCCTGTAAGCCCGGCCTTTGTGGGCGGGACAGTTTTTCCAGCCCGAATTTAACCAAGATGCGGTTTTCTCCGCTAAGCGGCACTATATCCGCCACTGTTCCGAGACAAACCAGGTCCAGGTAATCCAGCGGATCAAAGGGACCGTCCCATTCCTCGACCAAAGCCGCCGCAAATTTAAAGGCCACCCCCACCCCGGCCAGTTCTCGAAACGGGTAAGTACAATCCCGGCGTTTGGGGTTGATTACAGCGGCGGCGGCGGGTATATCCAGCGGCGGTTCGTGGTGGTCGGTGATAATGATATCCGGCCCGCCACTGCTGTTCGCTTCCGTCACTTCGGCAACGTTGCTGATCCCGCAATCCACGGTAATAACCAGGTTTATTCCCTTTTCCCCGGCCCGTTTGAGGGCCGGGGAATTTAACCCGTAACCCTCTTCCAGCCGGTGCGGAATATAATACTCCACATTCCCGCCCAGGCGTCTCAACACATCCACCAGCAGGGCCGTGCCCGTCACCCCGTCCACATCATAATCGCCGTAAACCAATATCCTTTTGTTTTCTTTCAAAGCCCGGGCGGCCAGGGCAACTCCCTTTTCCATATCTTTCATCATCAGGGGTGAGTGCAGCCTGTCCAAAGAGACATCCAAAAATTCCCTGGCGAACGTTGCGGAATAAATACCCCTGTTTATCAAAAGTTGAGCCAGCAGTTTGGAAATGCCAAGCTTGTGTGACAGTATGTATTGCATCGTCGGGTCGGACATCTTGACCCGCCATTTTTTAACAATGTCCATTATTCCTCCGTAGTTGTTCAATTAATTAACGCTCAACCTTGATTATAATAGAGGCGCGGTTTTATGGCAATGAATGCCTGGGCGCGCGTAATATTATTCGTATCAACCAACCCCACGGGCCAAGGAAAACCGGCATGTTTAACGCGAAATTCTGTTTGTTTTTTGGGCAGGAATCCCGGTTTGTGTCGGCGAATAGAAAAATTCGGAGGGTTTGCCAATGCTGACCATAGTTAACAGTCTGGCCATTAACGGTCTTGACGGGCAGTTGGTCCGAGTGGAGGTGGATGCCTCCGGCGGTTTACCCGGATTTGATATAGTGGGATTACCGGACCCAGCCGTCAGGGAAGCCAAGGACCGCGTTCGGGCCGCCTTGAAAAACGCCGGTTTTGCATTCCCGGCCCGCAGGATAACCGTGAACCTGGCGCCGGCTGATTTAAAAAAGGAAGGGCCTGTTTACGACCTGGCCATATCCCTGGGTATACTGTCATCCACCGGGCAGATTGACCCCGCCTTGCTACAGGGGTATATTTTTCTGGGCGAGCTCTCACTTAACGGTTCCATTAGGAGAATCGACGGAGTGTTGCCCCGGGTGGCGTCGTTGGGCGGACACCATTTCCGACGCGTGGTGGCGCCCGCGGAAAATGCCGACGAGGCCGCGCTGGCAAGGGGCGTTGAGGTGTACCCTGCCCTTAACCTGAAGCAATTGGTCAACTACCTGCGGGGGGACGAAACCATCCCGGCGCATGTTGTGGATGAAAAAAAGCTTTGGCGTCGGGACGGAGACGCGCCGGACATGGCCGAAGTGCGCGGTCAGGCCGCCGCCAAGCGCGGGCTGGAGGTGGCCGCCGCCGGAGGGCACAACGTGCTGATGCTGGGCTCCCCGGGCTCCGGCAAAACCATGCTGGCCCGCCGGCTACCGG
Organism: Bacillota bacterium; assembly: GCA_022360435.1. Lineage (GTDB taxonomy): Bacteria > Bacillota > Desulfotomaculia > Desulfotomaculales > Desulfallaceae > BRH-c8a. The sequence continues at coordinate 1,063 of JAKSCU010000073.1, read as the reverse complement.
GCATAATGCCCGGCTTGCCGCCCGAAGAGGCGCTGGAAATTACCAAGCTTTACAGCCTGGCGGGGCTGCTCCCTTCCCATCGCCCACTGATTACCGAAAGACCTTTCCGCGCGCCGCACCATACCGCCTCCACCGCCGCGCTGGTGGGCGGGGGCAAGTTTCCCCGCCCCGGGGAGATCAGTCTGGCCCATCGGGGCGTACTTTTCCTGGACGAGATGGCCGAATTCAGGCGGGACGCGCTGGAAGCGCTGCGCCAGCCCCTGGAAGACGGCGCGGTCACCGTTGCCAGGGTACACTCGTCTGTCACTTTTCCCGCCGCTATAATGCTGGTAGGTTCTGCTAATCCGTGCGCGTGCGGGTAACATCCTTGGAAATATTGTAGCCAAAGAGGTGGAATATAACTCTTTATGCAGTAGAAATCACCATGCTTCTTCCGATGACACTTCGGGGGCGAGAATGCGAAAGGCAAGATTAAGGGCCAATATGACTATATTAGAACTAGCAACTGTCACTGGATTTAACGAAACGACCATTTCTCAGCTTGAAAACAACAAGAATAAGCCTTTAATTACTACTTTTAGATTATTGGCCGAAGCGCTGGGTGTCACAGTCGCTTTTTTAGGCTGTTTTGAGAACTTGCCTGAAGAGAACTTAAGCCAACAGATCAGAAAGTCCCGTCTATTTCACGGGTTTAATAAAAAGGAGTTTGCTGCAAGCCTTAGGGTAGATACTCATACTATTATCGCCTGGGAAAGCGGTACCCGCAAACCTTTAAAGCGACACATGAAACGCCTTTCTTCATATTTAAGTATTCTTAACAAACCTCTTTAACTGGCTTTGCCGGCTTTGCTTGCCTTAGGCTCACCTTTAGGCTCTTTGTTGTTTTCATTCTCGGAACCTTCTGGTCGCCGATACTCATGGAGTATGCGCAAAGCTTTAACCATGCGCTCCATGTCCGGCTCGAATAATGCACAAAACCTTAAACCTTTGGGATCGTTAGTTGCCATGGCGGACCTCCTTTTGGTGCCTGTCAAAAAACCGTTTAAAAATAAAAAAACCCCCA
>JAKSCU010000326.1 GCA_022360435.1 Bacillota bacterium | reverse complement strand
CGACGGGTTAAGGACAGGATATATCGGTTGGCTTCGTGCGGGTGTGGCGGAATCGGTAGACGCGCCAGACTTAAGTGAGGGTCTCTGCGATGAGAAACCGCGCAGAAGCAGGTGTCAAATTCGGGGAAGGCTGACAGGTCGAGCTGCTGCTAATCCCGAGCCAAGCCTCTCTCCGGAGAGGAAGGTGTAGAGACTTGACGGCACCCACCTACCCCCCGGCGACGGGGCATGGTGAAGAGAAAGTCCAGACCACAAACACCTTCGGGTGGCGGCGGAAGCCGTAGTTGGTATGCAAAATCTGGTTTCCGAAAGGAAGTGGGGGTTCGAGTCCCTCCACCCGCACCATTTTACAATCTAGGGGCCAGTTTTTAGAGCCCTTATCAATTTCACTTTTTGCTTCATTGCTATAGTCCAGAATCACCACGGTTCATCAGCGGTGTAGCGACCAAAAGCGAATGTGTTCGCTTCTGTGAATTTCGCTACCCAGTTTCGTTCGCTGTAGGTTGACGGAACCCAGTTTCGTTCGCCGGTCTTTTTCCAACAGACATCCTGAAAGGGGCTAAAGACCTGGGGAGGTAAGGGCTGTAGAGGATCAAAGTGATGCAAAACAACACTGTTTAGCCGCTTACCGCGATCATGACTATTCAAGGTATCAAACCAGTCGCAAACAATGACAGCCGAAAGCTCCTTATGCATCGGTTCTAGTCCTGGCGACAACAGACAGCGGCCGCGACGCTTTTCGAAATGAAAGTCTTTTGGAAAATGATGCTTTTCCAAATATTCACTAATATGAATGCCATATAAGGCTTGTTCAATCGAGTCAATGGATAGAATATTATTGTCACCTAGACCTATAAAGAGCAAAATAGGCCTTTTTAATACAGTGTAATTTTTGACCTTTTCTTCTATTTTATCCGCAATTTTCTTTGACCGACTTTCATCAGGCTTATCTGTATCCAGTGACGATATCAGGCCCGGCCCGACATTCTTGACCGTTTTGGATGGACTATACGTTACGAAAACATCGATGACATATTCAATGCCCGAAATTTGGCATGTGAGATCAGGTGTCTTGCCGTCTATCTTTGGTTCGTAGTCACATTGAATCTCAAATTGCTTGAAAAACTGGTGCGCGACCAACTCAAAAATCGTTTCAAAAATTTGATCTGACGAGCTAGTTTTTTTGTTCCTTTTGATTTTCTTCAAAAACTTCTGCTTCTCACCTATCGTGAGGCAGTCAACGGCGTAATTCAAGAAACGCCGTGTATTAATCGCAGCCTCTGACCCACTATCTCTCAACCATTCCAGCCATTCGCCGAGATTCTGCCGATTCTGAAGTGCCTCACAGAGCGAATTTGGCGTGCCTTTGCTCATCGGTATCCAACCTCTCAAATCTGACCCTGGGTATAGTTGTCTGTGATTGTTACGATATGTGCATCTGAATGCTCGCTCTACCTAATTCCGACTACAGGTATGTTCTTAGTATTTCTTACGATAAAACAAATGTACGTTTTTTATTATCTCCTTAAAGAGTGAAATGTTATATAAATACATTTATTTTATTTATATATTATTGTATGCCAACTTGGCAGGATTTAGCTAGTGAAAAGAATGCCAAATTGTCATAGGTAATCTGCCAAGTTGGCAATCATCATCTGCCACTTTGGCAGACAACAGGTGATTTTTTGATCATGGCAGAGTGTCTGCCATTTTGGCATAGTCTCTGCCATTTCGGCAGAGTGTCTGTTTACACTATACGAGCCTATTTATTTTCTCTTTGTAGAGCGTCACTCTCTCTATCCATTTCTCTGTTGTGCGAACCTCCCTTCTCTGATTTTGCTCGATTAAATTTTTTTCTAGCCCCTTTGCTATCGAACGAAAGACAGTGCGTTCACTGATGCCCGTAAACTTCGCAATCTCTGCTTTTGATTGACTGCACCACGGATGCCCTCGGCGATGCGAGAGCTTGTCGATGCTGTCTATAACAATGTAGTCAGGGTTGGTAAGACCTAGCTCAATACGGACTGGGTGTAGTATCGTCGTGTATTGTGGAATCTGTGTATACTGCTTCTTTGTGATTGCCTTTTTTATAGATCTCATTTCTGATTTGCTTATATCACATGAGCAATCGCGCGATTCAAAAATCCTCCTTTGCGAACCAATAGTTCGTTCTCACGACCACCTGATGAAAATATTATATCGTACAAATATGTTTGGCATCAGTTGTGCTGGGCATTTCTTTTCAACAATGATATTTAAGTATTGGTAGGTTCTCCATTTTGCGGTTCGTCGACTTTCATGTGAAAAGGTTCTTCTTTGGTAGACGGAGTTGGTTCCGTTAGCATCCCGCCGAGCGCCACGCGCTCATGGACGGTTAGCACTCGTTCAGCCAGCTCCTTCACATCACCTCGGATTTTTCGTGCTTCGACAACCTCTTCACGAAGAAATGCTTTGTCGGTCTTTATCTCCTCAATCAGCTCATCCTTCCCTGCTAGCTGTGCCGTAAGCTTGGCGTTTTCGACGACCATACTGGCAATGGTACGTTTCTCCGACGTGCCGGCATTCATTGGGCTTTCTGGTGCTGCTGTTGGCTCTGTTTCGGCTGTTGCACTTTGAGAAGGTGGCGTCTCGGGTTGCGCTAATCGTTTCTCTGGCGACGTGTTAGATACGGTCGCGGCGCGGTTGTGAGCGCTCGCGTCGCCAACTGT
>JAKSCU010000074.1 GCA_022360435.1 Bacillota bacterium | reverse complement strand
GTCTTCGCGAGCTTCAAGTTCATCGACCGGGGCATGTCGCCTCCGAAGAGTGCGGTTGCTTTGTCCCAGCCACGCGCTGTGGGACCGTTTGCATCGGGCGAAAATTCTTTTGATTCAGGGGTTGACACCGCTAGTTTTGTTAGGTATAAATTTGGTTGTGGTGCGGCCCGCTCTGCGCGGGTGCGGCGCTGGCTCTTTGACAAGTGAAGCGCGGCGGACGAGAGGGTGTTGCGGTTGAGGTGCGTCTGTGTTGGATGAGCCTGCGGATGGAGTTGCGGCGAACGGGGCCGGGCTTGTTCGTAAGCAGTGTACGAAAGCGGATGGCCGTGTGAACGCGAGGCCCCCGGGTCTGCGGTGCCACTGCGGAGCCCCCGGCCTCCCCGATGGGCACCGGCACTGTGCTGCCACCCGACCGGCACTGTAGTTCACCCCCAGGGGCACTCCAGTGCCACTGGGATTTACCCGGATGGTCGAACATAAGTCATTGCTAGGCAGGTGTTTGCCTTGCTGCTTCATGCGAACCAGCCGAGCGGGTGGTGAAGCGCGCGACTTTGGGAGCGGCACGGCTGTGCATCCGGGAATGGATGTACTCTTGATGCTGGTGTTGCTGTTGGTCAGGCCGGACGAACCTGTCCATCCAGGCCCAGGTCGCGGTACACCGCGCTGAGCAGCCGGTGCATCCTGCGATGGTGCTGTTCTTCACCGGGCATGCCGTTGCAGACGATGGCAATGATGAGCTGGTGCTCTGGGTCGGCAAAGGCGATGGACGATTGGTTGCCCCCGTGGCCGAACGTGTCGTGTGACGCCCCCGGGCCGAAGCCATATGGGATGCCGTGCTCGTTGGCCTTGTCGTGGTCGTCATCGTCGCTCTCGCCCGCGGGCAGGGGGCTGTTGATCATGAATCCAAGGCCCCAGTCGAGGTTGACTTTGAAGGTGTGATCATGCAGCTTCTCGCGGTGACGGCTGGTGAACCACTCGACGGTTTCGGGCTCAATGACGCGCCGCCCGTCGATCTCGCCGCCGCC
>JAKSCU010000303.1 GCA_022360435.1 Bacillota bacterium | reverse complement strand
GCCCGCCGCGGCTCCGGCGGCCGCCGAACAAACGGCTGTTATGCCTTTTTGGCAGACACCGGGTATCGCGCCCGCCAGGCAGTGGGTCGACTTTTTGCACGATGTAACCGCGGCGGATATCGCCGTGGCCGCCCGCGAGAATTTTATATCGGTTGAGCACGTAAAGCGCTATACCACAGTGGGTATGTCGATCGACCAGGGTAAAACCAGCAATGTTAATGCGCTGGCCATTCTGGGACAGGCGACCGGCAGGCAACCGCAGCAGGTCGGCACCACCCGCTTTCGTCCGCCTTATCAGCCGGTCGCCATCGGTGCGCTGGCGGGTAGTGATTGCGGTGAATTCGCACAGCGCTATCGGCACTTGCCGGTGAGCGCCCACGTTGCCGGCGGCGCCGTGATGGAAGCGCACGGCGACTGGCTGCGACCGGCTTATTATCTGCAGGGCGAAGAAACCGAACAGCAGGCTATTGCCCGCGAGGTGCGCGCTGCCCGTCAAGCCGCGGTGCTGTTTGACGCATCGTCACTGGGCAAGTTTGAAGTGCGCGGCCCCGATGCCGCCGAATTCCTCAATCGTATCTATGTCAATAACATCAAGTCACTGCCGGTGGGCAGGGTACGTTACGGACTGATGTTAAAGGAAAACGGCGTTATTCTGGATGACGGTGTGGTCGCGCGTTTTGCCGATAATTATTTCCTCGTCACCACCTCCAGCGCCGGCGCGCTGGCGGTGGCCAAATGGCTGGAAGAGTGGCACCAGTGCGAATGGCCGCAGTTGGATCTCGTTATCGCCCCGGTCACCGCCCAGTGGGCCACACTGACCGTATCGGGCCCGCGCGCCCGCGCGGTATTGCAGCGCTGCCCGATCGACGTGGATATTAGCGCCGCGGCGCTACCCCATCTAAGCTTTACACAAGGCCATTTTGGCGGTGCGCCGCTGCGTTTGTTTCGCGTGAGTTTTACCGGCGAGTCATCCTTTGAGCTCAATGTGCCGGCCGCTTATGCCGACGCCCTGTGGCAACAGCTGATGCTAGCCGGCGACAGTGAGGGGATCACGCCCCTCGGTATGGAAGCGCTTAACAGGCTGCGCATTGAAAAAGGATTCCTGGAAGTCGGTGTCGATACCGATAACGATACCACTGCGCTGGATGTGGGTTGGGCCGGCGCCATTGATAAAAAATCCGCTGATTTTTTGGGGCGCCGT
>JAKSCU010000075.1 GCA_022360435.1 Bacillota bacterium | reverse complement strand
CGATCAAAAGCTTGGCGCCGGGTTTCATGGCACTATAAATCTCCGCAAAAAAACGTTTTTTGTCATCCACTTCATGGACAACCGCAAAGGCCAGTGTAAAATCCATTTTTTCCTTTATATCTTCTATGCCGAGGGAATTAGAAGTGCAGACGCGGGCTTCGATCCGGTCGTGCAAGCCTGCTTTTTTAGCTCGTTTAATCAACGTGCTAATCATTCTTTCCTGTAAATCGATGCAGACAACTTTACCATCCTTACCGACAAGCTTGGCTAGCGGCAGGCTAAAAAAGCCCATGGCACACCCGATGTCCATAACATTCATGGCCGGTGATACATGCCTGCCAAGAGTTTGGCCCGGGTTGTTAATGAACCGCCTTAGCGGATTAAGGAGGAAGTAACCCATCCACCAAGGACAAACATCATGTGCCATTATTTCCTCCCTTCTTTAAAATGTATTATTTTACTTAGGTTTATTAATCTTGCGGGTATTCCCGTTCCCTAATATAATGCTGATACAGTGTTGTCCTAATTACTAATAAACAAGTGGGGAGCAAAAAGTTTCAAATATTAATAAAAATTTTTAGGGCTAAATAAAGCAAGCCAAAAAAATCTCAGAGGAGCCGTGGTTCAGTAAAGCCATGAAAGAGATAACCAAATGGCCGTGCCTGGAACTGTCTCAGAACATTGTGCCGGCCCGCTTCCTGGAACGTGTGAATCGTTTTGTGGCCCGGGTGCGGGTTGCGGGCGCCGAAGCGTTGGCCCACGTGCCCAGTTCCGGGCGCATGCGGGAACTGCTGGCGCCCGGGGCCGTGGTTTACTTGCAGCCCGCCGCCGGTCCGGGTCGCCGCACCGAATACAAACTGCTGTTGGTCCAATACGGCCCCACTCTTGTTTCGGTGGATTCATTGCTGCCCAACCGGCTGCTGCACATGACTTTCCAACGCCGGGCCCTGCCGGGTTTTGAAAAATACAATGAAGTGCGCCGGGAGGTGGCTTACCGGGAGGGGCGGATTGACTTTATGCTGGCCGGGGAAGCAGGTCGGTGCCTGGTGGAAGTTAAGTCCGTCACCCTGGTGCAAAACGGCGAGGCCCGCTTTCCCGATGCTCCGTCGCAGCGCGGGGCCAGGCATCTGCGGGAGCTGGCCCTTGCCGTGGGTGAAGGGTACCGGGCGATGGTGCTGTTCGTGGTGCAGCGAAACGACGGCGTTTACTTTACTCCCAACGATGACCGCGACCGGGAATTCGGCGCGGCGTTGCGGGAAGCGCGCCGGCAAGGGGTGGAGGTGCTGGCCTTGGCCTCCCGGGTGGAATTGCAGCGGGTGTGCCTGCTGGGGCCGCTGCCGGTGCTGCTGTGAACGGCAATCATGGGAGAAAGTATTAAAAAACGCGCGTTTCAAGGAGCCGAATGAGTGCGCTTTTTTTATACTCTTAGGGAAGTATACCCGGCCATATTAATGGCCGGATGCAAGGATAAGAGTATTAAAAAGCGCACGCAGAGGGAACTGAACAAGTGCGCTTTTTAAATTGTATATGGCCATGAACAATGTGCCCGATACACTTGCAAATGGTAAAGCTTGGAAGTTATACGCCAAAATGATTAGCCGGTCTGGTGATGTGAAAACGGTATTTTTCTCCCCGGTATGCGGCTATTCTATACTCGGTGGGACGGCCTTCCACTGTGTAAACTATGGTGGTTACCTGCAGCAGCGGGTGGCCGGGTTTTATGTCCAGCATAATGGCCGCTTCCTTGTCGGCCACTATGGCTTCGAAAGATTGGGTCAACATGGAGGGTGTCACGCCGCTTATTTCCTTATACAAATCGTAGGTTGAAAAAGATTTGCCCTTACGGGCCTTGTCCCGGGCCAAGGCAACCATTGGGGGACCGATTGGTTCAGGGAAAAATGAATTGTATAAAACCAGGGGCTCTCCGTCGCCCAGACCCAGCAGGCGCAGGTGAACGGTGTTGGTTTCCAGGGGGACGGCCAGCAAGGTGGCCAGGTTGAAATCGGCAGGCAGCAGGCCGTGGGACAAAAACACCGTCGCGGGTTTCATTCCTTTCCGACGCAGGGTTTCATCAAAGGGGGTAACGGTGACCAGTTCCTGCTCCACTCTGGGGTTGGCCACAAAGGTGCCTTTGCCGTGGCTCCGGTACACCAGCCCTTCGTTTACCAGTTCAGCCAGCGCCTGTCTCACGGTTATTCGGCTTACATTGTATAGTTTACACAGTTCGTTTTCCGAAGGCAGCCGGTCGTTTGGTTTTAGTATGCCGTTTTCAATCTCCTGCTTGATTAGGTCTTTTAATTGCAAATAAAGAGGGGAGGGTTTGTCGGATGAAAGCATCTGTTTAAGTTCTCCTTTAAATCCACTTTCATAAAAGCATATCTAACCACATTGGAAGCGGAAATATTTCCATCAAACCCCTTCAAGCATCTATCACCCTGGTAAGGGCCTTCCGGGCATGCGGTAGAATGTTATATCAAGAATATAACATGTTTACTGCCCGAGCAACAACTTATAGGTTGAGAATTAAATAAAAAAATAAATAAATAAAAATTTTAAAAATTTTAAAGGAGTTCAGAAAATTAAATCGAATCACTTATTATAACAAGTATTATAACCACTTGCTATTTTATAACCAGTGTCTCCTGAAAAGTATTCGGCCGGGGGTTTTGCGCAGTGTTTACAGCATACTTTGTTCAGTTTAAGGGGTTGTTATGACAGCGCGTTGGGGCTTGGCATAACAACAAGTCATTGCAGGTACAAAGGAGGGATGGGGATTGCACAATTAAGGGTTGATTGTTACAACTAAATGAAGCAAAGGAGGTTAAGAGATGTCTGGCGGAGAATTTTTGGGACCTATACCCATGGGTGTGGCCTACATCCTGTTTTTGCTGGTTTTTATGGCGGTGCTTTTTTTGTGGATCAAACGTCCAATTTACGAGGTCATGGTCTTATCCTACATCTTTGTAATTGTAATTACCAGTCGTTATGATTTGTTTTGGGAATACCTGCTGAAACCTTCCACCAGCGGCTTGTTTTACGCCATCGTAGGCTTTTTGGCCCTGGCGCACCTGTTTGGTCAGCTTAAGGTCGTGGATAAAATTATCAATTTTGTTTTAGCCACCGTGGGCCGTTTTCGGGGCGGCGGCGGTTATGTTTCTTTGCTGGCTTCCACTTTTATGGCGTCTTTATCGGGCACCGGCCCGGGCAATGTGGCGGCCACCGGCGTGTTTACCATTCCGGCCATGAAAAGGACCGGTTTTCCTCCTCACCTGGCGGCCACCGTGGAGATGAGCTGCAGTTCGCTGGGCAATCTGGTGCCGCCTTCGGGCACCATCCTGCTGTGCTACGGCGTGTATAGCGCCATCTATCCCGACGCCATATCCCTGGCCGGTTTTTGGCTGGCTTGCTGGGGGGTGGCCATTTGGTTCATTATCCAGCGGTGGATTACCTTGATTGGTTTTTGCAAGTATTATAACGTGGAGCCCATTCCCGCCGACCAGCGGCCGGGGGTGGGGCAGTCTTTGAGTGCGGGTTGGCAGGCCCTTTTAATACCATTGATTATATTTATACCAATTTTTGTAGTGGCGCAATATGACCAGTTAATTAATGTCCGCCTGGGGGAAGACGGAGGAAAGGCTTTAATTAAATCCTTGCTGCTTTTCACCCCGGGCGTGGCCGCGGTGTACGGCATCTTGATTTCCCGTCGTGCCGTGAGCAATTTAAATATCAAAAAAGTGTTTGAAATAGTGCGCGGTGGCGCCGCAACCATTGTGCCGGTGGCGGCAACCATTTATGTCGCCTATGCTATCGCTTTGGTCTTTAGACAATTGGGCATGGAGGAAAGCGTGCAGACCTGGTTTATGTCCATGGGGTTGTCCATGATTACGCTGGCCATCATTTTGCCGTTGTTTACCGCTTTTTTGGGTATGGTGCTGCCCGGGTCATCCCAGGTGGCCATTCTGGGCGGGGCCCTGATTTCGGTTTATGCCGCCCTGGGCGGCAACCCGTTATTAATCGCCGCCATGCTGCCCGCCTTGACCGGCGCCCTGGAGGGCATGACCCCGCCGCTGGCTTTATGTCTTTACGCCGCTACGGGCATAGCCGATTCGGATTTTAAGAAAACCATGCTGTTGGCTTACGTATGGGTGGCCCTGCACATATTGTTCGCCATACTGTTGCTGGCCGGAGTGCTTCCCGTGCCATGGATATAGGGGGTGTATTTTATGAAGGAAAATTTAAACAAACTGAGCGCCAATCTTTTTGGATTGCTTATTTTTATATCGGTGGGGCTGGGGGCGGTGGCCTTTGTGATGTTTGTCATCGCCCTGGTTATCGGCGGCGCCGGCGGGGCTGCAATATCTATAAGCGCTCAAAAGCTAATCACCTTTGGTATTCAGATGGCATCGCTGGGGGTGCTGTGCGGCCTGTTGCATATATACCTGGGTGGTAAGCATTACTTGACCCTGAAAAATGAATGCTCGGCAGAGACCATTGATAAAGGCTAGCGCGTAGCTATGGGGACGGTTCGGGTATCCCTAAGCGCAGGCATTGGGCTGCTGGGACTGCCGTGGAACCGTCCCCGTGGCGTGGATTATTGTAATACCAAACATTTGGGAGGTTGGCGTGATGAACAATAAAGAATTGAGGTTACTCTGCCCCAACGGTCACCTGGGCTTTGCGCCGATTAAAACCGGCAGTTTCTATCACGGGGTGGCCACAAGGCCGGACTTTATTCTTGCCGACTCGGGGAGTGACGATATCGGCCCGGTTCCCTTGGGTGACGATACATGCGCCAGCCCGCTGGAGTGGCAAAAGCACGACCTGGAGATAATGCTGGTGGAAGCCCGGAAGCTGGGTGTGCCGATGATTATCGGGTCTGCCGGGGATACCGGCACCAACAGCCGGGTGGACATGTATGTGGAAATCATCAAGGAGTTGGCTGCCAAGCATAACTTGCCTCCGTTTAAACTGGGCTACTTTTATTCCGAATTGAGCAGGGACTACCTGCTGCAAAAAATAAAAAGCAATCGGGTTATTCAGGGTTTGGACGGTCGCCGGGACTTGACGCCGGAGGACATTGAAAAAACAGACCGGATAGTGGCCGTGGCCGGGGTGCACCCGTATATGGAGCTGTTGAATGTGGGGGCTGATGTCATTATCGGCGGGCGTTCCAGTGACTGCGCCATTTTTGCCGCCCCGGCGCTGCGGGCCGGATTCCCCGAGGCATTATGCTACTACTTGGGCAAAGTAATGGAATGCGCCTCATTCTGCTGCGAGCCTTACGGGGGCAAGGAAACAATTATTGGGACTATTACCGGAGAAGACGTAAAGGTAACCGCCATGCACCCCGAACAAAGATGTACCGTTGCTTCGGTGGCGGGTCACGCCATGTACGAAAGGTCAAATCCCTTTTATGAATATGTGGCCGGGGGCATGATGGACATGAGCGCCTGCCGGTATGAACAGTTTGACGAAAAAACCTGCCGGATCACCGGGCCGCAGTTTGTGCCGGCGGAAGAGCTGCGGATCAAGATAGAGGGCGCCGGCAAAGTGGGGGAGAGGTATATTGGCATTGCCGGCGTCCGCGACCCTTACACCATCCGGCACATTGACCAGGTTATCGCCTGGGCCCGGGAGCAGGCCGTGGAAAGATTCGGTGCAACCGGTTACCAACTGCATTACCGGGTGTTCGGCAAAAACGGCGTCATGGGCGATTTGGAGCCGGTCAAGGAAACTTGTTCCCATGAGCTGTGCGTGCTGGTGGAGGGTATTGCTCCCACCAAAGAAATGGCCCATGAAGTGTGTATGATTGGAACCAGGCAGATGTTTTACGCCCGGCTGCCCGAAGTGAAGGGGACCGCCGGCGGGGTGGCTTTTGTGCTGGATGAAGTGCTGCCGGCCAGCCCGGCTTATACCTGGACCATAAGCCACACCGTGCCGGTTGACGATCCGATGGAGCTCTTTAAAACCCACTTGATTGAAGTCAAGTAACAGGGAGATGGATATGAAAACAAAAAAGCTGGCCGAGTTGGCCAAAACAATCCGGAGCAAGAATGCCGGTACCGACAAGATTACTTTTGATATAATTTTTCGGGAAAAGGAGAATTACGAACTGGTTAAAAAAAGCAACGTGCTGACCAGGGAAACCATTTGCCGGCTTTACGGGATCAATGAAGACAGAATTTCCGATTTTGTCGCCTTTGACCCGGCTTATGCCATTAAATTCACCATCTACCGGGACAAACCCAGCGGCAGTCCGGGAGAAGGCGATGTTTTTGGGTGTCAGCAGTACCCACCGCTTTTAGACCTCGAAATACCGCTGGAATAATGTAATTTGGCGAGCCAACCAAACCGGATGTTTAACGATTTGGTTGGCTTTTGCCGTTGGCCGTTGTATAATGGCAATTGGCCGAATATTTATAAAATTATTCCGGCCCATAGTGTATCATATTAAAAAATATGGAGAGGTGAATTCCGGTGTTGAGCGAGTTTTTGCAGCATCTGAAATCCGAAGCGGCAAAAAGGGACCCCAGGATTAAAGAATTGGAATTGCTAGATGTGGGTAAAGGACAAAACAGGTTGTATCTGGATATATCCGTGAATTGTCCGGAGCGGCAGGAGATGCGGCTACCGGTGACTGTTTCCCTGGATGATGCGCATGCGGGCAATGTATCCCGGGTTACAGGGTTTATTCTCCAGGTGGTGTGCGTTGGCACAAGGGGCTCTCGGGATTTCAGCAAGGTGCGTGATTCTCTTTCGGTAACAGCATAGCATGGCACGGGTGCAAAGCCTGCCTTGTCAAGGCAGGCTTTGCGCATGCGAAGAGTTACAAAGCATTAATCATTGCGGAGCTTTGATATTGTGTCTTTAACATTGATGAAAAGATTCCCTGCTTTTCTTTTAATTCAAAAGGTGTGCCGGCTTCTGCGACAGCACCGTCTTTAATAACAACACTTTTATCAGCTCCTGAAATTGTTCTCATGCGGTGAGCAATAATCAAGACGGTCTTGTTTTTT
>JAKSCU010000076.1 GCA_022360435.1 Bacillota bacterium | reverse complement strand
GCCGGGGCGGCCGGCGCGACGGTCGCTTCCGGGAAAAGCGATGACGAGATCCCGGGCGCCGTGGCCGCCCTCCTCACCCAATATGGCCTCGCGAACAGGATAAAGGCGGCGCCCGCCCTGGAATATCTGCCCTGGCCCGGGCAGGCGGATCTGGCCGTGGATTTCGGCCGGGCGCGGGGTCAGGACAGTGTCGCCATCAGCCGCGCCTTCGCGGGCATCGCCGAGACCGGCACCCTGATGACCCTGTCGGGCCCCGAGACGCCCATGACCCTGAACTTCCTTCCCGACATCCATATCCTGGTCCTGGCCAAGGCCCGGATCGTCGGAGCTTACGAAGACGCCTGGGCCCTGTTGCGCGCTGAAAGGCAGGGCGGATCCTTCATGCCACGGGCCGTCAACTGGATTACCGGGCCGTCGCGATCGGCCGATATCGAACTGGTTCTTCTTTTGGGCGTGCACGGACCGCGCCGTCTGCATATTCTTCTGGTCGATGGGGAAGAAACCTGAAAACCGTGAAACGCGCGGCGGCGGAGCCGGGGCCACCGGGACCGACCGTGGCCGCCGTCTGAGCCGCGAAGAGGCCGACCTCTGGCAGCGGGTGACGGCGGGCATCGAACCGCTTTCGGGACGCAAGGGCAAAACGGCTGCATCCGAGCCGGAGGAAAACGGCCGGACCGCCGGCAGAAAAAAACCGATTCGCAGGAGCGCCGCCGGAGCTCCGGCCCTTGCACCGCCGTCATTCAAGCTGCCGGAAATCGGCCATGGCGAAACGGCCGGCATCGACAAACGCACCGCCCAGCGCATGCGGCGCGGGCAATTGCCCATCGAGGGGCGCATCGATTTGCACGGCCTGACCCAGGAAGAGGCGCACCGCGCTTTGTCGTCCTTTCTGGCCGGATCGCAGAATGCCGGACGCCGCTGTGTGCTGGTGGTAACCGGAAAAGGCCTGCGGCCCGACGGGCAGACCGGCGTTTTGCGCCAGAATGTGCCGCGCTGGCTGAACGCGCCGTCGAACCGGGGCCGCGTGCTGGCTTTTTCCTATGCCCAGATCAAGGACGGCGGCGAGGGTGCCCTTTACGTATTGCTTCGGCGCAAAAAATAGGGGGAGAACCGCGCCATGACACCTTTCGGCGAAAAGATCCGCGAGCTGCGCAAGGCCCG
>JAKSCU010000077.1 GCA_022360435.1 Bacillota bacterium | reverse complement strand
TTATGAGGCCAAAAACTATCATTACTGAGATTCCAACAACTAAATAATCCAATGCTATAGTATCGAAAGAATTATGGCGGTTAATGTAGATACTTGAGTTTAGTATTGCAAGCAGCAGGATAAGAATCAGATAAGATAATACATATAAAGAAGCCAACTTTAAACGCATTCATTAAACATCCTTATTAATATTTAATAAATATATCTTTTTGTAGTATACAAAAAGATTAATTGCAATCAAGGCTAATAATTGCGGACTGGAAAGAGCAATACTATAAAAACTTGAATTTATTACTTCTGTAAAATTTATTTTCAATAAATTTATAACTAAAGGTAATAAGAGGGACTCTAGCACAAGCGCTGAAATTGATCCAATAACAACTACTATGGCGCAATTTATTATTGACAGTTTTAATGCAATACGAACCAGAAACACAATAATTAGCGTAAGTATCATTGCATGAAATCCATATGGCAAATCTATTCTTCTAACAACATACACAAATGGGCTGTACGCAAGTGCAATGGCAAATAATGTAATTAGCGGAGGTTTGTAGTTGACTAATTGAAAGCCTAAAAAAATACATAAGAAACACTGTGGAATGGAATACAAAATAATAACCAACCAGGAAATTTCGTGCATTATTTTACCTCCAGTCATAATGTACTATTATGCAAATCCGATTTCCTTTTTTAAAGTTTAAATTGCCGCTTTAATGTCTTTAATTGCCATGCCACATACAGCAGCGCCCAAAGGGGGATAAGTGTTATGTCATAGTTAGAGCGGGTGATGCTAGGAGTATATCACAATAATCTCCTATCCAACAATCTCCTACCCAATGTATTGTCAATCGACTTTTAACTCACTTAATTTCAGTTTTTGTTATTTGTGACAGAACTCCAAAAGGCTGAAAATGAGTAATTTTGGCGACTCATGGTTGAAAACAGAAGAAAATATATATTGTTTTATTCCATAAAAAACTCGTATTATTATAATTTGCAACCGCTACTATTTTAAGATTAAAAATGCAAAATCTTTGACCCTCGCCGGGGCCGGTGATATACTGTTACCGTTAAAATCATTATGCTGACGGAGGGAATGGCCATGCCCCTTGACGGGCTTTTTTTATATGGGATTTGCCGTGAGTTAAACGATAAGCTGAAAACCGGCCGCATAGAAAAAATATACCAGCCGGCCAGAGAACAAATAGTTTTGACCATCAGCCGACCCGGGAAAAAGCACCGGCTGCTTTTGAACGCCGGCGCCGAAAACCCGAGGGCGCATTTAACCGACACAGCCGGTCATAACCCCATTGCCCCGCCCATGTTCTGCATGCTCCTGCGCAAGCACCTGGAGGGAGCCAGAATAATTGAATTTCGCCAGCCCGGTTTGGAGCGCGTCCTGGACCTGCGCGCGGACTGTCGCGATGAACTGGGCCAACCGGTGACCAAGTCGCTGATCTGTGAAATAATGGGCCGGCACAGCAACATAATCCTGGTTAACCGTTCCGGTGACACAATACTGGACGGTATCCGCCGGTATTCCCACGCCGTCAGCCGGCACCGCGAAGTGCTCCCCGGTCGTCAATACCTGCCGCCCCCGGCCCAGGGGAAAGCCGATCCCTTTGCCCTGGGGGAGGAACAATTCCGGGCAAAGATTTTGGCCGGTAATCTTGACGATAGGCTGGCGGTGGTGCTGCAGCGGTCCCTGGACGGATTCAGCATCCCCACGTGCCGAGAAATTGTGCACCTGGCGGGGCTGAATGCCGATATTATTTTGGACCATTGCGGCGAACATGAATTGCGGACCCTCTGGCAGGCACTGCAACGGATAGTCGCCGACGGCAAGGAAAACAAATTGCGCGCCACCCTGGTCCTCAATGCCGCCCATGAACCGGTTGACTTTTTTCCCCTGGCGGTGGCGCGACAGACCGGCTGGCATTACATCCCCGGGGGAGCCAATGAAATTGCCGACGGTTTTTATACCCGCAAAATGGAGCGTTTGCGCCTGGAACAGAAGCGCAAAGAACTGCTGGCCATTTCAAAAAAGGAAACCCGCCGGGTGAAAAAGAAACTGGCCTTGCAGCAAAAAAGCGTTGTCGAGGCCGATGAGGCCGATCTTTTCAAGCTATACGGAGAGTTGCTCACCAGCTATATGTATCTTGCGCACAGGGGCATGAACACAATAGAATTGGATAACTTTTATGACCCCGAAAGCAAAAAAGTGGTTATACCCTTGATTCCCGAGTTTACCGGTCCGGAAAATGCGCAGGCTTATTTTAAAAAATACAACAAGCTTCGGAACACCCGTGATACCGCACTGTTAATGGCCGGCAAAAGCAGGGAGGAATTGGATTATTTGGAAGGCGTGGCGGCGTATTTAAACATGGCGGAGTGCGCCGCGGAGCTTGATGAAATAAAGGGTGAGTTGAAAAGCCAGGGTTATTTGAAAGAACCTCCGCCCGTTCCCGGCGGGCGCAAGGTTAAAGACCCCAAGCCGGCATCCAAGCCTTTGCGGTATAAATCCAGCGACGGCTACATTGTCCTGGTGGGCAAAAACAACCGGCAAAACGATATCGTTACTTTTAAGATGGCCCGGGATGAAGACACATGGCTGCACGCCTGCAAGATACCGGGTTCTCATGTGATTATACGCTCGGGCGGACGGGAAGTTCCCCCAAGAACCCTTTTAGAAGCTGCTTCCCTGGCCGCCCACTTCAGCCGGGCCGCCCAATCCGCAAATGTGCCCGTTGACTATACCCTGCGTAAAAACGTGAAAAAACCTGCGGGCGCCAGACCGGGTTATGTCATTTACGAAAAACAAAAAACTGTTTTCGTGGAACCCCGTCCCGACGCCATGCGGCCCGATAGCGGTTCTTAAACAACCAGGCCGGGTCACCGGCCCTTTTCTTGTACTCTTAAAAAAGTATACCCGGCCATATTAACGGCCGGATTCAAGGATAAGAGTATTTAAAAGCGCACGCGAAGGGAACCGAACAAGTGCGCTTTTTTTATTGTTTACCCCAGGCCATACTCTTTGATTTTTCTGTACAGGGTATTTCGGCCAATACCCAGGGAGCGGGCGGCGGTGGAAATGTTGCCTTCATAATATTCCAGGGCCCTGGTCACCGTCTGTTTTTCCATCTCCTCCAGACTGGGCGGGCCGGGATACCGAACCCCCAGGTGGCGCATTTTTTTAAGCAGCATTTCTTGCAGTTGCCGGGTCATTTGCAAAGCCTGCATAATATTATCTTTATTTAGGCTCTCCTGCAGCCCGGCGTCTTTCAGCAAATGCTCCAACAATTCCACAGCAGTTTGGGGAATGGATTGCCCGCCCGCCGGCCTTTCTTCTCCCACCGTATTGTTGATGATCTTTTCCGGCAGATGGGCGGGCAAAATAACGCCGCCTTCGCAAAGCGCCAGCGACTGGTCCACTATGTTCAGCAACTCCCTAATGTTGCCCGGCCAGTGATAATCAACAAGCGCCTGCATCGCCCGGGACGATATCCGCATATCATTGTCTGCCCCTATTTTGTTGTGGGTTATAAATAGATGCACCAGCGCGGGTATGTCTTCTTTTCTTTCCCGCAGCGGCGGAAGTTCCAGCCTGACCACGTCGAGCCGGTAAAAAAGGTCTTTGCGGAACTGCCTGTCCCGGACGGCTTCATCCAAATCCATGTTGGTGGCGGCGATAATCCGGACATCAGTCTGGATTGATTTTTCCCCGCCCAAACGCAAAATTTCGCCGGTTTCCAGCACCCGGAGCAATTT
>JAKSCU010000085.1 GCA_022360435.1 Bacillota bacterium | reverse complement strand
GACCCCCAGGGCAACGCCACCAGCGGATTGGGCATCAACAAGGAAGAATTGACCGGGTGCATATATAACCTACTGTTGGGCGAAGAAGCCGTGGATACGATAAAAATCAAGCATGTATTGGACAAGCTGGATTTGATTCCGGCCTCCATAGAACTGGCCGGTGCTGAAATTGAAATGGTGGGGCTGGAAGACAGGGAAAGGCTGTTAAGCCAGGTTTTGCACCCGGAAAAGACATATTATGACTACATAGTGGTGGATTGTCCTCCTTCTTTGGGTCTTTTGACCATAAACGCCCTGGTTGCCGCGGATTCGGTGATTGTTCCTCTGCAGTGCGAGTATTATGCCCTGGAGGGTTTGGGGCAGTTGATGAACACCATCAACTTAGTCAGCCGGAATATGAACAGGGAACTGGAATTGGAAGGCGTTGTGCTAACCATGTTTGACGGGCGCACAAATCTTTCCATCCAGGTGGTTGATGAGGTTAAGAAATTTTTTAGGGATAAAGTTTACAGGAGCATAATTCCGAGAAATGTGCGGCTCAGTGAAGCCCCGAGTCACGGAAAACCGGTGATGCTGTACGACAAGCGTTCACGGGGAGCGGAATTATATCAAGAATTGGCGCGGGAGGTGATGGGGGTTGAGTAAAAAGAGAGGCCTGGGCAGGGGTTTGTCGGCACTAATACCCGCTGCTGAAGGTGATGAAAAAAACAAAGGCGAGGATTTGCGAGAAATCCAAACCGACTCCATTCTGCCCAATCCCAATCAGCCCAGACAGCGGGTGGACCAAAATAGCCTCACCGAACTGATGGAATCTATTAAAACCCATGGATTGATTCAGCCCATCGTGGTCAGGCAAGGCGACAAGGAAACCTTTGAGATTATTGCCGGAGAAAGGCGCTGGCTGGCCTGCAAAAAACTGAGCATGGACCGGATTCCGGCCATCGTAAAAAATTATAACGATTTGGAAGCTTCAGCTGCGGCTTTGATTGAAAATATACAGCGGGAAGATTTAAACGCCGTGGACGAAGCCGGCGCATACAAAAAACTAATGGAAGACCACGGCCTGACCCAGGAAGAGTTATCGGCCCGGCTGGGCAAAAGCCGTTCATTTATAGCCAACATGGTAAGGCTTTTGGTGTTGCCGGGGAATATTAAAGAAATGCTGGCCGGAGGAGAGTTGACCGTAGGACACGCCCGGGCTTTACTGGCCATGCCGGACGGAGAAATACAAAACTATTTGGCCGACCGGATTGTCAAGCGGCATATGAATGTCCGGGATACCGAAGAAATGGTTAAAAAACAGTTGGAAAGGTTGGCGGTAAAGCCAGGGCCGGTGAAAAACGGGAACAAAGAGGGTAAAGCCTGGGAAAACAAGCTGTCCAGCCGGTTTGGCAGAAAAATAAACATCAAAGAGAAGCAGGACGGAAGCGGTTCAGTGATTATTCGTTTCAGCGACCGGGAAGATTTAAAGAGTTTGTTGGCTAAATTAAATATCAATTGATTGTTTCACGTGAAACAATGGAGTGCGAGTAAATGACCGGGACAATTGTAAATACTGCGGCCATAATTGTCGGCGCCTTGATTGGATTGGCGCTTAAAAAAGGCATTGGCGACAATATAAAAATTACGGTTATGCAGGGAATAGGGTTGGCGGTTTTGTTGGTGGGGGCCAAAATGTCCCTGCAGGGCACGGAAATACTGGTAGTAATTATTAGCTTAACTTTGGGCGGGATATGCGGCGAATTGCTGCGGGTTGAATACCGGCTGGAAAAAATGGGCCTGTGGATTGAAAACAGGCTTGGCGGAAGCGGCGGAAAAGGCGGGAATGTAGCCCGGGCGTTTGTGACCAGCAGCCTTATTTATTGTGTGGGCGCCATGGCGGTGGTGGGCTCCATTGAGGACGGGCTAAACGGGAATCCCGGCACACTGTTTGCCAAATCAATGCTTGATGGCGTGAGTGCTATTTTTTTTGCGTCAACCATGGGTGTGGGGGTGCTGTTTTCCAGCGTGCCCGTGCTGGTATACCAGGGCTCCATTACGCTAATGGCCACATGGATGCAAAATATTCTCAACCCTTATGTAATCGATCAATTAACATCCACCGGCGGGTTACTGATTATCGGTGTGGCTCTAAATATTTTGGGGATTAAAAAAATAAATGTTGGCAATCTGCTACCGGCCATTCCTATTGTCATTCCGCTGGCTTATTATGCGGAAAAGCTGCTGGTAATAAAATAATGCAATGCTCGCCGAAACGTCCCCGGTTAAATGACCGCTTTGCTGATTCCGGTAGTTTTTCAGCCGGGGCCGCAGCGCAATTTATCGAATGGTGTAGCGAAACAAATTTTGTTTTTGCCCTGCGCTGTTAAAAAAGCCTTAGCAATGTATCTATTGAACAGGAGCTTTTTTGATAAACTATTGGCAGGTACTTTTTGAAAAAGTCGATGCCACACTGTTTTTGAAACGTTACAGCGGGGTGGTGCCAAATGCAAATCAGGTATAAGGATCGGCGGGAAGCCGGAGAGAAGCTGGCGGAAGAGTTGGTGAAAATTGACTTACTTGACGCCCTGGTGCTTACAATACCCAGGGGAGGGGTGGTTGTTGCCGCCATGGTGGCTGAAAAATTAAAACTTCCGCTAGACATAATTATACCGCGTAAAATAGGGGCCCCGTTCAACCCGGAAATGGCTGTTGGCGCCGTTACCCAAGACGGTAACATTTTGTTGAACCAGAGGATGCTTGACCTTTACAATGTCAGCAACCAGGAGATTAGCGGCGCCATCAGGGAACAAATCAGCGAAATCAAGCGTCGCATGGTGAAATATCGCGGCAGTGCCGGTTACCCCGAATATCGGGAAAACACGGTGATTTTAGTGGATGATGGCATTGCTACCGGGTTTACGATGCAAGCTGCGATTCAATCGATAAAAAATATATTCAAGCCTAGGAAGACAATTTTGGCCGTGCCCGTTGCCCCGCCGGATACAATTGAAACATTGGCCCAAGAGGTGGATCAGGTGGTTTGTCCCCTGGTGCCGGATAATTTTTACGCTGTGGGTCAGTTTTATCACTATTTTGACCAGACCTCCGATGAAGAAGTAAGAGAACTGCTGGATAAAAGCAAAAAAAATAGGGTTCGGCAGAGGGGGGCGGGGGCTGCTGTTCCTCCGGACCAAAACCCCGCTCAGTAAAAAAAGCGCGCTCAATTAGTTCCCTCTATGCGCGCTTTTAATACTTTCATCCTTGATTCCGGCCATAAATATGGCCGGATATGTTAATTGAAAGTGTAAAAAAAGCGCGCTCAATCAGTTCCCTCTATGTGCGCTTTTAATACTTTCATCCTTGATTCCGGCCATAAATAT
>JAKSCU010000079.1 GCA_022360435.1 Bacillota bacterium | reverse complement strand
GTTCCAAAAATTGTGAGAATGGATAAAAATTGAATAATGGGAGAATTGAAGGACATAATATATATACAAATATCTGCTGGTAGAGGAACTGCTGAATGTGCCTGGGTTGTTTCACAAGTGCTAAAAGTACTGGTGTCTGAGTCAAAGAAAGCCGGACTTTTTTGTGAAGCAGTTAACAGAAATAAAGGACACAAACCTGGTACACTCGAATTTTATTTTGATATATGTGTAGGAATACATCGAATTCATTAAGTTTAGATCATAGGCAATAAGGAAAAATTAAGGTTATGGAAAATAAGAATTCGTATCTAGATAAGTTGTTTAAAGAATGAGAAGTGGCGTCCTGTCATCGGAATTTTTTTAAGGATGGTATAATCAACGAGAATGTGTTTGAAAAATCATTTCCAAAAATCCTTTTTTTAACAAAAGAACCCAATTTCCTGGCTGAAGACACCAAAACCGAAGAGGAACCAGACTATCGAACTTGGTGGTCCAATGAAAATGGACTTTACGATCGGTTTACGTATAGAATAGCGGAATGGGCGCATGGAATGCTCAATGGGTTTCCGGAATACGATGAAATTTGGCCGGTTATAAGCGGAAATAAATATGATTCCTCGATGGCCTTAAAAGCATTGGCTTCAATTGCCTTTATGAACATTAAAAAGTCCGGAGGGGGAGGCAATTCCAATCAACCTGAAATAGACAATTATTTAAAAGATCACAAGAGTTTGATCTTAAAACAAATTGAGATCATTCAACCGGATATTATAATCCAGGGTCTAACAAGGAGAAGTATCGTAAGAGGCTTTTATGGTGATGTTGTTTGGCACCCAACAGGCTATACAATTGAAGTAGCAAGATTTCAGTATCAGGGAATAAATGCCAAAATCATTGATTTTTATCATCCGTCCACCCGAAGTTCTGCTGCCGCATTATATTGTTTGCTGGAAAAAGTGTGTAAATCAAATGTTTTCCAAGAGCGATAGACAGTGGGCAAGGGGTTTACTATTGATCTTAAGGGGTGGGAGATGGCAGTATCCACCGAAACGGAACCAATTGTTTTTCCTGTAAGCAGGATTACGGAAATTGAACTTGCCGCCGTTAATGCTGATTTTGTGACCTTTGTCAACAACAGACCTTAATTACAGCCGGATTATTCCGGCTTTTTTTCATGGATACCATTCATTTCTTTTCTATCGGAGCCGCAACTGTCGCGCTTTCACTTTGTATCAATGCTATTTACAAGGAGGTATCTTTTTTATTGATGATCTGATTGACCGTTTCTTTAGTTAATTCTCCCTTCTTTTTTCGTGTTTTCTTAGCTACGCTTTGAAACCTTTGAATGAATGTGTTTATTTAATTTTAAATATACCCGGTATCGGGTTTACCCGATTGTAATGATCAATTTCTAAAATCAAAAATCTTAGTAAAATGGAAAAAAGAATAATCGTTATTACAACTATCTTCCTTGCGAGCTTTTCAACATTTGCCCAATGGGTAGACAATGGCAACAGCCTCACCACAACAGATAATGTTGGAATTGGTGAAACATATCCATCGGATAAACTTGTAATTAAAAAGAATGGAGGAGGCCTAGATATTATCCATGATAGCAATACTTCATATTCCTCAATTGAAGCATTTGAAAATTCAACTAGTCAAGGAGCTATACAATTTATGGGTTCTCAATATAGTACATCAGATCGTAGAAATGCTCTTGAAATAATTAATAGGAAGCCATCCGGTAATATTGATTTCTATACTGAAAACTCTTTGATTACACCGAAATTAAGAATCAAAGGAGATGGAAATATTGGAATTGGAACACTATCCCCGTTAGAACTTCTTGAAGTTGACGGTAACCTTTTTATTAATAAGGAAAATTCGGGCTTTATAATTGATGCTGCAAACAATAAACGGGTTGGGTTCATGAAATATAGTGGTAAAGAAGCAGGCATTTGGAGAGCAAGCGGACAAGATTTTGAGATTGGAAGAGTCTCAAGTACTGATATTACAGAAGGGCTCGGATCGACTCCACAAACAGATTTTTATATTAGCAGCGGTGGTCAAGTTGGGATAGGTACTACCTCAATGGGCTCTCATAAACTAGCTGTCGAAGGCACCATCGGAGCTCGAGAAATTAACATTGAAGCAACTAGCTGGTCAGACTTTGTTTTT
>JAKSCU010000080.1 GCA_022360435.1 Bacillota bacterium | reverse complement strand
TTCTTAAAATTCTTCCCCTACGCTGGATGAATTGTCTTGGATTGCCAGTGCTACTGCAAAAGATAGCCGCCTCTGCTCTCGGAATGTCAACCCCTTCATCAAGACATTTCATTGAGGCAATCACATCAATTTCTCCATTCTGAAACTGCTTTAAAATTTCATCTCTTTCTTTCATACCACTGATGAACTGATTCACCAAAATCCTTTCATCAATTTTGGCTATCTCTCGGGTATATTGATTTATCAATCGCACATTCCCGACAATCGGTTCCTCACCATCTTCGAGAATATCAAATGATTCTCCTTCGGGGACGTAAATGAAAGTGTATTTTAAATTTCCTTTTTCACAGAATTGGCGTTTCAAAATCTCAATAGTTTCAGGCAATTTATTTACTGCCTTATGAATAATTCTCTTTCTTTTTAACAACAATCTTTCAATTACACTTTTCTTTTCAGGATTATCTTTGCCGAATCGATACAATTTTGAAAGTTGATTGCTTATTTCAGTGTACTCAGTCATTTCAGAATCGATCAACTTTATGATGTGTGGGAAATAATAATACTGACACAGCACATTTTCACGAATTGCCCTCTCCATTGGGAATGAAAAAGTATAAGGTTCTTTATCAGAGAAAAATAATTCCATCTCTGCAGTTCCTTCTGGATCATAAATTCGCTTTGGAGTTGCCGAAAGGCCGATTCTTTTTTTCAAACGAAAATCTCTCACTTTTCCAGCCACTTTTGGCGAAGCTAAGTTGTGACCTTCATCGGCAATAAAAATAGTATCGTCAGGTAAATCCTTTGTCAGATTCTGAAACTTCTCTTTTACAAAAGATGCGTAGGTGCTGATCAGTGCGAACGAAACAGGAATCCTTTTAGCCGTGGAAATCAAAGTAATGACTTCTTTCTGCCAATCCACTTTGGAGGAAATTTTATAAACTTCCTGAAAGTTAAAAGAGCGAACTTCTTTTTCCCATTGTTCTACCAAGGTTATTGTTGGAACAAGAATCAAAAGATGGTAAATCTTTTCGGGATTTTTTCTGAATTCCTCTAATGCACAATTCAGAGAAGTAATTGTTTTTCCTGTTCCTGTCGCCATTGCAAAGATTCCCTGATGCTTATTAGTCACCCAATTGTCATAAGCTTTTTTTTGATAGTCTCTGGGTCCAGATTCAAAAGGAAATCTGGGAGTGGTTTGATAGAGTTGAATTTTTTCTTCCGCTTTAATCATTACATCGTTTATGGCATAATGGATCTTTTTCGTTTTATTTAAACCAATAAGTCGCTTTTCATCTTCTAGAAGCTCGTCTAAATCTTTGTTACCAAATGATTCTATTACTTCAACAATTGATTTTGCATCTACCACCTCTATATCTTTTTTCTTACCATGAAGGATATCTTCAAAATATTCTTCGTACTCTGTAAATGTTTCATCCTCGAATATCCACGATGGCTTGACGTCTAGCTCTTCCAAATTTTCGACTAAACCTGAGTAGGTGAAATTACATGAACCTTTAAATTTCACCTTATTTTTACCATCGGAAAATATCCCGGATTTGTAATGGGAAATACCAAAACCCTCAGATGGTTTTATAGCCTGAATCACCAGTCTCCTGGAAGCAATCAACCACGCCAAACATTCAAAAAAATGTGTGCCGGTATCTTCAAGGCTTGATCTAATTTTTTGGATGTTATGAATATTGAAATCAAAATCATCTTCTGTGGAATTAAGGCCGCGATGAAGTATCTTTTTATCTTTATTTGACAAATATTGATTTATAATGATTCTGACTTTTCCTCCATTTACTATGAAACTCGCAAATCCGAGAGATAAGATTCTAATTGCCGAGCTACTAAAGTAACCTAATAACAAATCCAATCTTTTACTTTCTATCAGTGCTTCAAAGAAAAATCCTAGTGGCTCATGCTTTGAATTACTTCTGTATTCAAAAGTTGGTGGAAAATGAATATCATTTAACATTTTGAGAAATTAAGATAACCATAGTACGCGATTTAAATATTATTTTTAATCGTCGTGCAAGCCAAATTTTAATCTCACTTTGAATTAAAGTATTGAAGAGCTTTTTGCCATATAGCATGGTCTTTAAAAAAATTTGTGATCAAATTATTATTTCAAAAGATAGAGAAAAATCCAGAACAAGAACAGATAACCTTGAATTTGTTTCATAGTTATTTACGAGGCTGTCTATTAAAAATGTCTCGAAATGCTCATACCTTAAAAGCTTATATCAGGCTGAATACAGAAATCTTTTCAAAACCGTCTTAT
>JAKSCU010000623.1 GCA_022360435.1 Bacillota bacterium | reverse complement strand
TTCGGGCAACACGCATTCCATTCTGCCCTTGAACAGGGGCGTAACGTCGCACCCGGGATGGCTGTCGACGCCCAGCAGAAAGCCGAGATCCTTGATTCCGGTCGTCACGTCCCGAATCACGCGATCGACACCATAAACGTCGTAACTGATTCGGACATCCCGTCGGCCAGAGAGAAAGCGCTTCAGAGCTAAGGGAATGGCGGACTGCCCCAGAGGCGATGTCGCAGCGATGCGCAGGCTTCCTTTGCGGGTGGCGCGTATCGCGCGCACCTGCTCTTCGATACCGCGCAGCATCGACAGGACCGGATCGATTTCGTCGAACATGATCCTTGCTTCATCCGTCGGCGCCAGTCCCCGATTGGTGCGTTCAAAGAGCGTGAATCCGAACTGTTTCTCAAGGGCCTTGAGTGCATTGCTGACTGCCGGTTGAGACACGCCAAGTTCCTCCGCCGCCGCCACCGTCGTCAGATTGCGCATGACAGACCCGAACACTTCCAGCAGCCGGAGATTGAGGTCGTTCTTGCGATCGATCTTCACGTTCCACAAACCCATAGCGATCCGGAAGGTCAAGGTTAGATGCCCGACGCGCAGTGCACCAAGAAAAAAATCGTAGAGGCAGTGTGGCTTTGTCCTCTATGGCCGTATATGGACACCCGCCCGATTGCAACGATTGACGTAGGACTGGCTGGCTGCGCTGTGCAACTGCTTTCGTATATTCGGCTTCTTTGATACGGCACGTAATGAATATGCCGCGAGCCATAATGGTTTTTCGCTCGCCTTTCCCTTATCGCTCCCGTGACATGATCGGTTGATCTGCCGGTCCATAGACCAGGTTTAAAAGGCGGCGATGCGACCGCTTCTCCATTCCTTGGCGTCTTGTTGCAATTGCGGTGTGGAATCTCCTTGACGGCGTTGTCACGTTAATCACTGGCATCGATGTTCGGGTTCAGTAAATTGGCCGGATGAGCACCACCCTCTATCGCGGCCACCGTTTTCCTCCCTCCATCATTCAACACACCGTCTGGCTCTACTTCCGCTTCACC
>JAKSCU010000081.1 GCA_022360435.1 Bacillota bacterium | reverse complement strand
CCGGCATGACTGCGGAACAGTTCCAGTCATCCGTTGCCGAATGGCTGAAGACTGCCAAACACCCGAAGCTTGATCGAGCGTACACCGAACTGGTCTACCAGCCGCAGCTCGAACTGCTCGAATACCTGCGTGCCAACGGCTTCAAGACGTTCATCGTCTCCGGCGGGGGGATCGATTTCATGCGCGTGTTCGCCGAGGATGTCTACGGGATTCCGCCTGAGCAGATTGTGGGCTCGAGTGTTGCCGCGAAATACGAACTGCGCAATGGCAAACCCGTGATCGTCAAGCATCCGGAGGGCCTGTTTGTCGATGACAAGGAAGGCAAGCCGGTTGGCATTTACCAGCACATTGGCAGGCGACCAATCATCGCGGTGGGCAACTCGGATGGCGACTTCCAGATGCTCGAATACACCACGACGGCACGGAAAGCGCGCGACACGACGCCGCGCCTGGGCATCCTCATTCATCACGACGACGCCAACCGCGAGTGGGCGTACGACCGTGAATCGCACATTGGCAAACTCGACCGCGGCCTAGACGAAGCGAAAGAGCGTGGGTGGTTGTTGGTGAGCATGAAGAAGGATTGGGCGGCTATTTTTCCGGAGAAGGAACAGGCACGCCGCGGAGCGCACCGCGAGAAACCCGTCACACGCACACTCGTGACCACAGGCCATGCCGACACGTCGCGCATCCTTGACGTGGAACGGTGAGCAACTCACACTTACGGGGTCGTGAAACTGCTCGTCATCGCAGACATCCACGAGCCTCTCTGGCGACATGGTGAAGGCCGGGCCGACGTGCTGGTTTGCTGTGGTGATGTATCCGATCAGGTGATTCTGACGGCGGCGACGGCATTCGGTTGCTTGACCATATTGGCCGTAAAGGGAAACCACGACACGAATGCACCGTTTCCCGACCCAATCGTCGACCTGCATCTTCAGACATACGAACACGAAGGCATCCGATTCGGTGGATTGAACGGCGCATGGAAGTACAAGCCGCGTGGACATTTCCTTTACGAACAGGCGGAGGTCGAAGCGTTTCTTTCCGTCTTCCCTGCCGTGGACGTGTTTGTCTCGCACAATTCACCGCGCGGCATTCATGACCATGAAGACGAAGTACATTTCGGTTTTGAGGGACTGCGGGCATACATCGACCGATGCAAGCCGAAGCTCGTGCTGCATGGGCATCAGCACATCCGCCGTGAAACCACAATCGATCAGACACAGGTGATTGGGGTGTTTGGTCAAACGATCATTGAGCTCTAGCGCAGCAGATTGCT
>JAKSCU010000082.1 GCA_022360435.1 Bacillota bacterium | reverse complement strand
TCGCCATATCAATTTTCAGTTTTAGCCGTGACAATAAGGATTTCATTGAGATCGCAATTGACACTAAGGACAAATATCGTTTGCTACTTGAGTGCCGCTACCAAAAGAAGCTGTGGAAGATTTCATGGTCATCTACATACAGGAAGGATTATCATATCCCTTCAATAGAAGACCTAAATAAATTGGTGTCCCTGTTCTACGAAATGGAAATTGATGGTTATCGGCAATATTTTGAAGCACTCCCATTCAAAGAGTCTTCGCCATTAATGCTAGGGGTGGGTGCTGGTGGGTAAAAGCTCTAACAAATCAATCAATGACGCCCCTAAGGGGCTGGGCCTCCGCACTGCGTGCTCCGGCCCATTATTGAGGCGTTATGTGAAGGTAGAGAAACATATGGCAGATGGAGCTATTTAGACTATGGTAATAGATGTAAAGATCGACAGTAGTGGAAAAATTGCGGACGCGCTAGTTGATACGTTATCACCCGTAACAAATCTATTTGGTACGGTGGGAGATAAGGTTCGCGTTTATCGAGAGCTGTCGCTATTGCGAACATTGAATCGAGCTAAAGAAATCGCGAAGAAAGAGAACTTGTCATTAACTGAACCGCCAACAAAATTCCTAGTTCCATATCTAGAGGAATGTTCTCTAGAATCAGGTGAAGATGAGCTGCTTACAGATATGTGGGCCAGGCTATTGGCATCGGCATCTGTTGATTTTAAGTCTGAGCACAATTTGTTTATCCGTCTTATGAGGGAAATGACCGGTGCAGAAGCACGAGTTTTTGAGTATCTGGTAGATCCATGTAAGGATCGTGAATATAAAGGGCCTTGGCACCTGGATGATATAGAAACCTCTTGGCATAATCCCTACATTTATTTAAAACTGGAAGACTGCTTAGAGAAGCTGGGTCCTGACTTGTCCAAAAATACAGATTTTTCTGTATGTGAAAAAAACTTTAAGGCAATTGCTGAAACGCCAGGGTCCCGAGTGTATTTTTTCTACGTAAACTATGGGAAAGAGGGAAAGTACCCGTTAGATGCGATATACGAGTGTGGGCCATCGATGATTGAGCAAGAATTCGATATTGTCTCAGTCGCTATGCTTAAAAGTTTAGGGTTGATCGGTGACTATATTTCAACTGAATTCTGGTTTGGTGAGTTTATGTTTGAGGTTAGAAGTTACTATGTTACAACGCTCGGGGCGCGTTTTGCGGAAGCATGTACAGGATACCGGGTTTCAGGGCAGGGACAGCAATTAGGAGCTAACACATAACAAGACAAAGCTTCCGACAACATATTGAGTAGCGCTACGTTCCTTGCGCTACCCAATAAGTTGCGGCAGTTTGTGACGTTATGCAGGCGAACAATATTTCAGATAGATAAATTACTGACAAGGACGATATCGAATGAAACATTTAAAAACCGCTCTTATAGT
>JAKSCU010000083.1 GCA_022360435.1 Bacillota bacterium | reverse complement strand
TTTCTCAGGTATTATTGCAATTGCGGTAGCCATCACGACGATAAGCTGGCAATCAATTAAGGCAGCCCGGAAAAACCCCGTAGGTGCTCTTCGAAATGAATAAATCTCCTTCGCCACCGAAACTTCCCCTGCGCTTCATCCGCCGGTACTGCCACGAGCACATTCCGGGAAAAATTCGTTCCGAATTTGGAACACCTGAAAGACGCCAACGTTCGTGAATAATCGTACGGATAATTCTTGCAATGAACGGATATTGCTAATTCAGGTTATTGACTTTTATCAACTGCATTCTATCATTGTTTTTTGCAAAAAGAATATGATTTGTCCCGTTTTGGCCAATATTGATAAAACATGCGTTTTTCACATCTCCTTGAATGTATAATCCGGTACTAAATGCAGATAACGGATCAAATGAACAATCGCCCTTCCCTTTTAACATCAGCCCAATACTTGCGTCATTTCTGGGTGTTTCCATTTCACTCTGATAGAGATTGCCTGTGACCAAAATATCCAACCTGTCATCCGAATCAAAGTCTTGCACAAGTATGGAGTTGACAGATGAAAGCTGCGCCATGTTTGGAAGCGGTTTAACATCAAATTTTCCATTTCCCAGATTCTCAATAATGCATGACGCAAAATTATTTGCCTTGTAATTAATTGAAGATGATAAATTTTCCTCTCCAAAAATATCCTTAATACTGGCTAATGCAAATTCATGGTATGATGCGAATTTGTTTTTTAAGAAAGGCATGTGTTGTGATAATTTGTCTCTGCCTTTTGTGGGATAAAGTACTCCATCCTCGTAATAACAAAGTATAATATCGATTATTCCGTTATTGTCATAATCTTTGGCATATACCTCAAAAGGTTCTTTGTCCGAAGCCTTGTATTTGTAATTTAGTCCAATATTTCCGGCAACTAAGTCAACATCTCCATCAGCGTCGAAATCACCTTTGGCCAAAGAATTCCACCAACCAATTTCTTCCTCCAACCCTGATCCGGAAGTAACATTTTTTAGCTCACTACCACCTAGATTTTTAAGAATTTTCAACGACATCCATTCACCTGCAATCACAAGATCGTCAAAGTTATCATTATCTATGTCTAGCCACAATGCATCTGTTACCATTCCTATGTCAAGCAAGTAAGGGCAAACTTTTTCGGTTTCGTCAACAAATTTAACGGCCCCCTGATTACTTTGATTGATCAATATTCTACTGGAAACGGGAAGCGGATATCTTCCCGGTTTCAGCCTGCCGCCGATAAATAGATCCTGGTCACCGTCATTATCCAAATCAT
>JAKSCU010000086.1 GCA_022360435.1 Bacillota bacterium | reverse complement strand
GTGCCGTGCGAAGCGCTCACATCCGCCGCAAGAGCTTCGCCAAGCTGCGGAATGCCGTAGTTGGGGCAGTAGCCTGTCTTGCCCGCGTTAGCTGCGGCAAACGCGGCATCGATGATGTTCTGCGGCGTCTTGATGTTCATATCGCCCAGGTGAAACGGGTACACCTTGTTGCCCTGCGCAGCGAACGCGGCAGCTTCGGCGGAGACGGCGAAGGCGGTTTCCGTGCCCAAGCGCGCAAGACGATCAGCCAGTTTGCGGTCGGTGGTGACGGCGGTCATGTGAGAGCCCTTTGATGTAAAATGCGGTGAACCGTGACGATTCATGAAAGTTTCAATTGACGACGTTGATCGGCTCCCCGTTGATGAACGCCTGGATGTTGTCGACGGTTGTGCCCATCAGCCGACGACGCGCTTCGACCGTCGCCCAGGCGATGTGTGGCGTGAGCAAACAGTTCGTCGCCTGCAATAGCGGGTTGTCGGGATCAATCGGCTCCGAAGAGACGACATCCAACGCTGCGCCGGAGATGCGCATGTCGTTCAGCGCATCCGCAAGATCATGCTCGTTCACCAGCCCGCCGCGCGCCGCGTTCAGAAAGTATGCGGTCGGCTTCATCTTCGAAAGCAGCTCCGCATTCACAAACCCCGCGTTATCCGGCGTCTGCGGACAGTGCAGACTGACCACGTCGCTGCGCTCGAACACCTTTTCGAGCTCCGCCCACGCGAAAGGCTCATACGCCGGGGGCTCGCCCTGGTACACATCATGTGCGATCACCTCCATACCAAACGCATGCGCCATTTCGCCCACGCGCCGCCCGATGCGACCGAAACCGACGATACCCATCGTCTTGCCGAACAGCTCCATCAGCGGCGTCTTCCAAAAGCAGAAATCGCCCCGCTCCTGCCATTCGCCTTCGCGGATCGCCTGATCGTGCAGCCCGGGGTCGTGAATCAGCGAAAGCAGGACGGCAAAGATGTGCTGAGCCACGGTGTCCGTCCCGTAAACAGGCACATTCGATACGGGAACCCC
>JAKSCU010000355.1 GCA_022360435.1 Bacillota bacterium | reverse complement strand
GCAAAATGCAGGGGAGTTTATTGAAGGTAAAGTGGTCTTGGCCTCAAATCCCACATGCACCCATCTGGGCTGTCAGGTGAGCTGTAATGAAGCGGAAGAATCATGGGACTGCCCGTGTCACGGCTCCCGCTTCACCTATGAGGGAGAGGTTATTGAAGGGCCTGCGGTTAAGGACCTGGAGAGAAAAGCGGATTGAAGTAGGGCAAATAGTATATTTGAATTATTGAACTTATGGTATAATATAAGCGATTAATATATTAGTTTAGCATAAACCTTAAAGGGAAGTGGTTTTATGTCTGTACCTGAAAAAAAACCCGATGGGAAATATGTATATAGAGACTATCTGAGCTGGCAGGATAACGAAAGATGGGAGATAATAGACGGAGTGCCCTATGCAATGACTCCGGCTCCAAGCTGGCAGCATCAGGCAGTTTTAGGGGAGATACACAGACAATTTGCGAATTATTTTGAAGGAAAACAGTGCAGAGCTTTTGCAGCTCCCTTTGATGTAAGAATCCCCGGGGAAGATGAGAGTGGTGAGGATATAGCTACGGTAGTACAGCCCGACCTGGTTGTAGTCTGCGATAAAAACAAGCTGTCGGGAACGGGATGTGAAGGTGCTCCTGACCTTGTCATTGAGATACTGTCGCCTTCAACCGCAAAGATGGATTTGAAACAAAAGCTGCACCTCTATGAGAGGTCCGGTGTAAAATACTACTGGGTTGTGGATTTACAGAATAGATATATCACTATTTATGTTTTAGGGGAGAGCAATACCTACAAAATAAAGGATACCTACTTTGAGGGTGACACCATAGAACCGGAGGAATTCGAAGGATTTGAAATGGATGTGGAAAGTGTTTTCGATTTTGAATAAGGGGGTCTACATATGAAGAGCTACAGAAGGGAACTCTGGTTTGAAACCGGCAAGAGAAGGGAATTTATCAATATTACTGCGGGCTGTAACCACGACATTGGCGCCCCAGATCGCGAGGGTTTTTGCGGTTTCATAACCGATCGAGCCGGGTGATGCTCCCGTCACGATGATGTTTTTGTCG
>JAKSCU010000087.1 GCA_022360435.1 Bacillota bacterium | reverse complement strand
TTCGCCGGGGGCCTTTAGCCCAAATTCGTTGTAAACAACAGTTATCTATACCAGTATCAGGGTCATAAGTAGCAACAAATCCCGTACCAATATATGGTCCAGGGTCCATATAATTGTGAGTCAAAATAGGAAATTTCAGTATATTTACAGCTTCACCTTTTTCTATTACCTCTTTGACCGGTGCCTCTTCTTTGCTCACCTGTAGAGGTTCCTTTCTCTTAGCCATACAATCACTGTATTCCTTAGCAACATTACGAGGGTCGATTTTCAATATTTTGGCACATAACTCACGACTTGCAGTCAGGTTTGCAACTACGGAAAATTGACTTTC
Organism: Bacillota bacterium; assembly: GCA_022360435.1. Classification (GTDB taxonomy): domain Bacteria; phylum Bacillota; class Desulfotomaculia; order Desulfotomaculales; family Desulfallaceae; genus BRH-c8a. Next base: position 904 of record JAKSCU010000087.1, on the reverse strand, counting down.
TTCACCATTATCTAAAATGGGTCTATCCACAATTATTACCGGGTATTTTTTTTGAGCATCCAGCTTTCGCTGCAAAGCAGTGATTTCATATCTGACACTCATAGGTTTATCGATTCTTAGCACAGCCTCAGGATATGTTTTTTCGAGATCTGCAAGATAGGTTCTCAAATCTTTTCCCATTTTCCTTACCTCCCAATATTTTTATAATTCAAATAATTATCTATTGACCACAATAGCTGCTTAAGTCTACTCCATTTTAATCCCTCCTTTTTCGTAATTTCTTAACAGTTCTTTTCTATTATTTTTAGCATCCTTTCAGGTGTAATAGGAAGTTGAGTAGGCCTGACTCCGGTGGCATTATAAATAGCATTAGCTATTGCTGCTGCCGTTGGAACCGTAGCGGCTTCAGCAATAGATTTTGCCCCAAAGGGGCCGATAGGATCAACTGGTTCAATTAAATCTATCTTGATCTTGGGTACATCTAGAGCTGTCGGCAACCTATAGTCCTTAAAATCGGCATTTATCATCCTGCCCTCTTGGTCCCATTTGGACTCTTCAGTTAAAGCAAAACCAACACTATTTCCTATTCCTCCTTCTAAAACCCCTTCGGCACAATTAGGGTTAATTACTTTGCCAAGATCATGGCTGGCATAAAAGTTTACAAGTGAAACTGCTCCTGTTTCCAGGTCAACCTCCACTTCTGCAACCTGGCATTCAAAGCAATAAGAGGGAGAAATATTGCCGTAAGTAGTATTCTTATCTGCAATTCTGACATTGTGGGGTACAAAATTTCCTTTTCCTACAATAACAGAGCCACCTCTTTGATAACAGGCTTGGGTGGCAAGTTCATTAAATTCCCCAACCTCACCGGCTGGACCAGATATTTTGCCATCCTTTATTACTA
>JAKSCU010000088.1 GCA_022360435.1 Bacillota bacterium | reverse complement strand
TTATTTTGTATTTGTCTTTTTGGGGATATTTCAAACGAAAATATTGCCGGCACATTTTAAAAGCTTTTTCATTGGCTTCGGAGCCGCTGTTGGAAAAGTAGGCGCGCCGCAGGTTGGGCAATAATGCCGCCATTTTTTCAGCCAGTTTTATGGCCGGAATCTTGCCGGCGCTCATGGCGTAATAGGGCATTTGCTTCAACTGTTCATAAACCACCCTGGCAATGGATTCGCGGCCGTAACCCACGTTTACGCACCAAACACCACCGGATACCGTGTCCAGAAATTCTCTGCCGCGTATATCCTTGATTGTTAATCCGTTTCCCTCAACTACAACCATGGGGTCTTGATTTTCAAAAACCTTGTGCTGCATTATGTGGTGCCAGACATAGTCCCGATCCATTTGGACCAATTGTTCCGCATGCACATCTATTGTGTCGGTCATTTATGTTTGCCCTCCTTCCCACTTGACGCCGTCACTGAAAGCTTTTTACCACCAACCGGGGCTCCCTGCGCACGTTACGACGTGCGTACCTCTATGGCTGGATTATAACCTTAACTTATTGTCAAGTCAATTGTTTCGGCTTTATTTTACATGGTTCTTATTTTTGCGGTTGCGATAATTGTCGCATAAACAAGGTTTAGGTTTTTTTGTTTATCCGACGCGCTTCCTAGTTAATTTGATGCGAAAGGCATACATATCCGCCCTGTAAAGACTTCTCTCATATTCAACGGGGTTACCTTCAGGATCGGTTATATAACGTTCCGTTAACAACACCCCGGTTAATGCCGGCACTCCCAACAGCTCAGATTCTTCATGGGTAGGTGTTGTGCTGGTTATAATTTGCTCGGCCTCCCATAAATTTACGCCAATTGATTTTTCAAGCAAGTCATATATGGCCGCGTTGTTTAAATCAAATTCCGCCAGCTTAAGCCCTATTTCCAGCGGGTAATACTGTTTTTCCAAAGCTATTGGCATATCATCGGCATAACGCAATCTTTCGATCACATAAAACTCCTTTAGTCCCAGGGTACGTGCCACTTCTGCGGGCGACGATTCCACACCTTGATACAACAATTTAATGCGAGGCTTCATCCCCATGCCTTCAATCACAGCATTAAAAGTGCTCAGATTACCAAGCCATTCTTCCACGGTCCGGTGCGATACAAATGTGCCCCGGCCATGTTTTTTTTCCAGTACCCCTTCTTTTACCAGCTCGTTTACCGCCTGGCGGACAGTGGACCTGCTTACGGAAAAAATTTCCATAAGCTCCCTTTCGCTGGGTATTTTTTCGGTGTAACCGCCGTTTAATATGTCATTTTTTAAAGCTTCCTTTAATTGCCCGTGTAATGGTATAAAACTATCGTAGTCAAGCTTCATTAGTTCCTCCCTTGGTATACCGGTGATATGCCGACGTCAGTACCATCCCCCGCCATGATTATAAAATAATGCTACTTGTACGTCAAATTGCTTGCCGCCGTCTTGGTTTCTTCAGCAATCATTTTTTCTTCATCGGTGGGTATTACAAATACTTGCACCAATGAATCAGACGTTGATATTAGTGTCTCCTCGCCACTGGTTGAGTTTTTCCCATCGTCCAATAAAATACCCATATAGTTAAGTTTCGAACATATACCGGCCCTGACCCCAGGCGAGTTTTCACCAATGCCCGCCGTAAACACAAGTGCATCAAGCCCGCCAAGGGCGGCAATCAAAGCCCCAATGTTCTTGGCAATGCTATAAATGAACATATCCAGCGCCAGGCGGGCTCGGGGATGTCCCTCAAGGGCCGCCTGTTCCAGGTCTCTGAAATCACTTGACAGCCCTGACAAGCCCAACACGCCACTGTGCTTATTTAAAATTTCCAGCACTTCCGCACCGGTTATACCTTCTATACCGGACATATAGTCGACAATAGCCGGGTCCACATCCCCGCAGCGGGTGCCCATAATCACCCCCGCCAGGGGAGTAAATCCCATTGTGGTGTCTACGGACCTATCCCCGTCAATGGCGCATAAGCTGGCCCCATTTCCCAGGTGGCAAGTAATGATCTTTAATTTTTTAACGGTCTCATCAGCCAATTCAGCCGCCCGCCGGGAGACATACTTGTGGGAAGTACCGTGAAAACCATACTTGCGGATTTTATGCTCCCGGTAATATTTATAAGGTATGGCATACATGTACGCGTAATCAGGTATGGTTTGGTGAAAGGCGGTATCAAAAACCGCCACCTGTGCGGCATGAGGTATCAATTGCCGGCACACCTTTATCCCCATAATATTGGGTGGATTGTGCAGGGGAGCCAATTGGCTGCATTCCTCCAACAGTTCCAGCACATTATTATCCACCGCCACCGGCTGCTGAAAATATTCTCCGCCGTGCACCACACGGTGTCCCACGGCGTCTATTTCCTTCAGGTTGCCTATAACACCATGCCCGCCGCTTATTAGGGTTTGCAGAATCATTTCCAGGGCCTCCCGGTGCCCGGGCACCGGTTTTGCGTCAACCAAATCATTTTTGCCTCCAGCCCGGTATCGCAACTGCGAGCCGGTCAAACCGATGCGTTCCACCACACCCCGGGCCAGGACCGTGTTTTGGTCCATTTTAAAAAGTTTGTACTTGATTGAAGAACTGCCGCAATTCAATATCAGAATATTCAATTAATAATTGCCTCCTACAGCAATAGCATTTTACCCGACCGTTACGTTTATTTTAATAGCCCGGCCATTGCTATTATAATAAACAAATTATTAGTATATACGCAACACCCAATAATTATTGCCCGCACAATATTTAATTAGCAGGAAACAAAGCCGCTATGAGCAAAATAAACTGCTATATTAAAGCACGTCAAAAGATGTCCCGCAGCAGGAATGAAAAGAAGCGCCGCAGAACACAAAAATATACCGTTTTTTAAAAGGGGGGCATGCGTTGAAGAACATAAAATACCCGCCCTACCCAGTACCGGCCGCCACCGCACTGGTATGCCGCAAGGGCAAGTTGCTGCTGATCAAAAGGAAATTCGAACCCGGCGCGGGCAAGTGGAGCCTGCCGGGCGGAAAAGTTGAAATGGGAGAAAAAGCGGCGGCCACCGCCGCCAGGGAAATAATGGAGGAATGCGGAGTAGAAATAAAAGTTTTAAAATTGCTTGACCTGTTTGACACCATCTTGTACGACCGGAACGGCAGGGTGCTTTACCATTATCTGATCATGGCCTACATGGCGGAATATGTTTCCGGAACCCCGCAAAATTCCCCGGAAACGCTGGACGTGCGCTGGGTGCCGCTGGACGAGGCAAACAACTACGATTTAACAGACAACGCCCAAAAAGCCATAGCAACCTTTGCCCGAATGACAGATTGCCCGGATACCGTTACCTGACGGCGCCGGCCGGCATGACGGAAATATCATCTATCTCTTCCACCAGTTTGTGCAGTTCGATAACGCCGCGGATATCTTCACCTTTAACTCGCATTTTTTGCGCCAGAGCCACTATTTCTTCCCTGTTGGCCATAAAGTGCCTGGCCAGGGAAGGATTGTGCAAAAACAACTGGTTAATAGCGTTTTCTTCAAACACCGAATTTCCCCCCCTGTAAATTACGGCTGTAAGATGTCTGTCCTTCCAGTTGCCAAGCTCATTCTAACAAACATTTATTAATAATCAATATATTGTATATTAATTCAACGTAAAACTTATATAATTTTATATTAAAAAGCGCACTCATTCAGTTCCTTTCGCGTGCGCTTTTTAATACTTTTCTCTTTGCCCTTGCCATATATATGGCAAGGTATACTTTCTTAAAAGTGAAAAAAATGAATAGTCTACTTGATATAATCCTGCATCCAGGCGCTTTTTTTATACGGGCCAAGCAGGTGCCGTACTGCGGGAACCGTCACGCCGCCCCGTAAAATATCTTTGATTCCGCCCTCATACACCACCGACCCGCCGTCTATCACGGCAACATGGTCGGTCAGGTAGGGTATTTCGGTAAAATCGTGGGTCACAAACACCGCCGTCGTCCCGGTGTTGACCAGCAGTTCACCGAGCTGCTCCAACAGGTCCACCCGGGTGGGGAAGTCCAGCGCCGAAAATGGTTCATCCAAAAACAACACTTCGGGTTCCAGCACAAAGGACCGGGCCAGGTTGACCCGCTGCCCCTCGCCGCCGGAAAGGTACAGCGGCGTGCGGTGGCGGAGGGAGGTTATACCCAGTTTGTCCAGCCAGTGATTTACCCGGCGGTCTATGTCGGCCCGGCCCAAGCCCCGGAATTTCAAACCCTGGGCCACGTTGTTGTAAACCGTAGTATTAAGCAACAGCGGTTCTTGAAAAACAACGGCCATACGGCGGCGGACGGCCAGGGTGTTGGCGCCGGTAACCCGCCGGCCCCGGAAGAAAATCGACCCGGCCGTCGGCTTTTCCAACAATGCCAGCACCTTTAGCAATGTACTCTTGCCGGCGCCATTGGGACCTATCAGCGCCACTCTTTCACCCTCTTTGATACCGAACCTGTCAATACGCAATATGTTTTTGTCGGCCCTGTTTAAAACAATGTCCTTTACTTCCAGCATTATCTTTACTCCTGTTATATACTTCTTTCAGTAAACCAAGTATACAATACCATAAAATTTGGGCCTGTGGGGAAGTAAAAGAACCGCTCTCTCGTTTCTTTCTTTACGCTATAACCCTGGTACGGCAGCTTTCTGTTGCCCGCAACTCCCCCATAAACTTGGCCAGTTCGTCGGGCAGCAGGGACTGGGGACCGTCCGACACCGCCTTTTCCGGGCAGGGGTGCACCTCAAGCATCAGGCCGTCGGCGCCGGCGGCCAGCGCGGCCCTGGACACCGGGAGCACCAGTTCACGGCGTCCGGTGCCGTGGCTGGGGTCGGCCATAAGGGGCAAATGGGACAGATGTTTTATGGCGGGCACGGCATTGATGTCAAAGGTGTTGCGAGTGTAAGTTTCAAAACTGCGAATGCCCCGCTCGCACAGGATGACCTGGCGATTCCCCCCGGCCAGGATGTATTCGGCCGCCATCAGCCATTCTTCCAGGGTGGCGGAAAGGCCCCGCTTCAAGAGAACGGGGCATTTTACCCGTCCCACTTCCCGCAGCAGGCCGAAGTTCTGCATATTCCGGCTGCCGATTTGGATAATGTCGGCGTACCGGCACACTTCCGGCAACTGGCGCACGTCCAGCAATTCGGTGATCACGGGCAGGCCCGCCGTCCCGCCGGCCCGGGCCAGTATGCGCAGGCCCTCCTCCCCCAGGCCCTGGAATGAATATGGCGAGGTACGGGGCTTGTAAGCACCCCCGCGCAAAATATGCACCCCCATCCGCTTCAAGCGGCAGGCCAGTTTGACCATCATCTCCTCGTCCTCAACGGCGCAAGGCCCGGCAATCACCACCGGCTCACCGCCGCCAATGCGGCATTCCCCCACCCGGATGACGGTATTTTCCGGCTGACTCTCCCGTGCGGCCAGTTTATAAGGCGGTGACAACTTGTTTCACCTCCCGCCCGGCCAGGGCTTTTTTCAGTTCTCCAACCTGCCGGGCCACCGACGGCACCAGATCCGGAGTATTCCCGCGCTCAGCCACGGTTTTAACCAGGGCGCTGCCCACCACCACGGCGTCGCAGTATTGGGCCGTTTGAGCCGCCTGTTCGGGGCGCGAGATCCCGAACCCCACCGCCACCGGCAGCACCGTGTGCTCCCGCACCGCCGCGGTGAAAGCGGACAAGTTGGCTGCTATTTGACGCCGTTCCCCGGTGACGCCGGTCACCGAAACGCAATAAACAAATCCCCGGGCCCGCCCGGCAATAATTTTCAGCCGCCGGGTCGGAGTGTTGGGCGTTATCAGGGGTATAAGGTCCAGGCCGTGGTTGTCTGCGGCCCGGAGCAGCAAATCCGATTCTTCGGGGGGAAGGTCGGGCACAATCATGCCCCCGGCACCCGCCGCAACCGCGTCCAGCACAAATTTTTCCGGCCCGTACCGGTAAACCGGGTTGTAATAAGTCATCAGCACCAGCGGAATATGGCTGCGCCGCCTGATTTGGCGCACCGCCTCCAGGATTCCCGGCAGTTTGGCGCCCGCCGCCAGGGCGCGCTGTCCGGCGGCCTGGATGGTCGGCCCGTCGGCCACCGGGTCGGAGAAAGGCACTCCCAGTTCCAGCACGTCGGCCCCGGCTTCGGCCATGGCGACAGCCAGTTCCACCGTGGTGTCGAGGTCCGGGTCGCCGGCCATGATGTAGGGAATCAGTCCCTTTTGGCCCCGGGTCGGGGTATTTTGTAACGTACCGGTAATATGGCTGTTGAATGTGTGTTCAGTCATCCAGGGCCACCCCCATTTCCCGGGCCACGGTGTGTACGTCCTTATCACCGCGCCCCGAAAGGTTAACGATAATAATTTTATCCCGGGGCATTTCCCGGGCCAGCTTAATAACCGCCGCCAGCGCGTGGGCGCTTTCCAGGGCGGGAATGATGCCTTCGACGCCGCACAGGGTTTTAAACGCATCCAACGCCTCCCGGTCGGTGACGGAAACATATTTGGCCCGGCCGGACTCTTTCAGATAGCTGTGCTCGGGACCCACTCCCGGGTAGTCCAAACCGGCGGATATGGAATGAACCGGGGCCACCTGGCCGTCGGCGTCCTGCAGCAGATAGCTGAGCGAGCCGTGCAGGACCCCCGGACGCCCCAGGGTCAGAGTGGCGGCGTGTTGCTCGGTATCCAGCCCGTGCCCGGCGGCCTCCACCCCGATAAGATCCACTTTGTCATCCGCCAGAAAGGAGTGAAATATGCCCATGGCGTTACTGCCGCCGCCCACGCAAGCAACCACGCAGTCCGGCAGGCGTCCCGCCTGTTCCTGAATCTGGCGGCGAGTTTCCTCGCCGATAACCCGCTGGAAATCCCTGACCAGTACCGGGTACGGGTGCGGGCCGGCCACCGAGCCCACCAGGTAATAGGTGTTGGCAATGTTGGTCACCCAGTCCCGCATGGCCTCGTTCATGGCGTCTTTCAGGGTGCGGCTGCCCGACGTCACCGGCACCACCCCGGCCCCCAAAAGGCGCATACGGAACACGTTCAATGACTGGCGGCGCATATCCTCTTCCCCCATGTAAATGGCGCACTCCAGGCCGAACATGGCCGCCACCGTGGCCGTGGCCACCCCGTGCTGCCCGGCGCCGGTTTCGGCGATGATGCGCTTTTTGCCCATGCGCCGGGCCAGCAGCACTTGCCCCATGGTGTTGTTGATTTTGTGCGCGCCGGTGTGGTTCAGGTCTTCCCGCTTGAGGTAGATGCGGGCGCCGCCCAGGGATTCCGTCAACCCCTTGGCAAAATACAGGGGAGATGGACGGCCCACATAGTTTTTCAGGTAATAACGCAGTTCCTGTTGGGAATCACTGTCTTCCTTGTAAAGCCGGTAAGCGTCGATAAGTTCCTCCAGGGCGGGCATCAGGGTTTCAGGGACGAATCTGCCGCCGAAACCGCCGAAATAGCCCCGCTCATCCGGTAAAACCTGTTTTGTTTCTGTGTTCAATTCCCCGGCTGGCGCCGCGCCGGCCGGGGCAAAGCAAGCTTTTTGCGCGGCCATACTTATCAATTAACCCCCTTTAATTTGGTCGTCGGTGGTCCGTCGTCAGTCGTCGGTAGACACAAGCCACATTTCACTCCGCCAACTACTTAAATTTTTTACCGACGACCGACCACTGACGACCGACGACTAACCTCGATAAATTCACTAATTTTTTGCACATCCTTGCGCCCGCCGGTTTCCACTCCGCTTGACACGTCCACGGCGTAAGGCCGCACCGAGCGCACGGCCTCGCACACGTTGGCGGCGGACAGCCCCCCGGCCAGGATTAGCGGTCCGGGGCAGTTGATACCTTTGAGCAAGTTCCAGTCAAATGGTTCGCCGGTACCGCCGTAACTGCCCTCCCGATGGGTATCAAACAAAAACGCGCCGGCTTTGTAATGAAGCAACTGGGGCACTTCCTTGCCGTTGCCCACCCGCAGCGCCCTGATTACCGGAATTTTCAGCCCGGCGCCGTAGTCCGGCGGCTCGTCGCCGCTCAACTGGACCGCGGTAAGCCCGCAATAGGCAGCTATACCGGCCACTTCCTCCGGCGGCGCATTCACGAAAACCCCCACCCGCGCCACCAGGGGCGGCAAAATCTTGATTATGCGCCGCGCCTGTTCCGGGGTAACCCGGCGGCGGCCGGGGGCGAAAACGAACCCCAGGGCGTCGGCGCCCGCTTCAGCCGCCGCCAGGGCTGTTTCCGGGTCACCGATACCGCATATTTTTACCCGCACCACCGGCCCCGCCGTCACGCTCCCGTCACCGCCCGCCGGGCCTCCAGACCCTTCAGCCGCCTGATACCGGCCCGCAGATCCCCGGCGGCCATGAGCGTTTCGCCCACCAAAACGGCGCGCACCCCCCGGGCGCCCAACATCCGCACATCGGCCCGGGATTTGATGCCGCTTTCACTGACCACGGTTACGCCGGGGTCGGATATATGCTCAATTAATTGTACCGTGGTATTGATATCCACCTGGAAATTGCGCAGGTCGCGGTTGTTTACACCTATTATTTTTGCGCCCGCCGCCCGGGCCCGACTTATTTCCTCGGGGGTGCGGGTTTCCACCAGCGCCTCCATGCCCAGGCGCCGGGATAAACCAATCAGTTCGGCCATTTCGCCATCTTCAAGCACCCCGGCAATCAACAGCACCGCGTCGGCCCCCAGCAGGCGGGATTCATAAACCTGATAACGGCTGAGAATAAAATCCTTTCTGAGCAGGGGACGGGTGGTTATTTGCCGGGCGGCGGCCAGAAACTCCGGCGCGCCACCGAAAAATTCACTGTCCGTAAGCACCGAAATAGCGTCAGCCCCGCCTTCATGGTAGGCGGCAACAATTTCCGCCAGGTTGAAATCCCGCCTGATTAGGCCCCGGGAAGGCGAGCGTCTCTTGACCTCGGCTATCAAAGCCACTTCCCCGGGCCGGCACAGCGCCGCGGCAAAATCGCCAGCCGGCGGTGTTTCAGTTAACCGCTCCTTTATTTCAGCCAGCGGCAGCCTCCGCTGATTTTGTTCCACTTCTGTTTTTTTATGGGCTATTATTTTTGTCAGTATGTCTTGTTTCATAACCCGGCCACCCTGACTTTCGGGCGTCGATTGGTATAATCGACCATTTCCTCCAACCTGTTCCGGGCCAATCCTCCGTCAATGCTGCGGGCGGCCAGTCTCACCCCGGCGGCGAAATCTTCGGCCTGATTAGCCGCCATCAAACCCAGGGCGGCGTTCATCAGCACCGCGTCCCTGCGCGGGCCGGGCTCGCCACTCAGGACGCGGCGCGCTATGGCCGCGTTTTCTTGCGGGGAACCGCCGGAGAGTTCCTCCAGACCGGCGGGAGCGAACCCGCAGCGGACCGGGTCCAGCATGTACTCGCGCACCATCCCGTCCCGCACTTCGCAAACCAGCGCCGCTCCCGCCGGCGAAACCTCATCCAGCCCCCCGGCCCCGTGCACTACAAAAGCCCGCTCCGAACCCAGCCGCAGCAGCACCTCGGCCAGTACGCGCACCAGGTTGGCGCTGTATACGCCCAGCACCTGGGTCCGGGCGCCCGCCGGGTTGGTCAGCGGCCCCAGGATATTGAACACCGTCCGGAATCCCAGTTCCCGGCGCGGCCCGGCAGCGTGCCGCATGGCCCCGTGCAGGGCGGGAGCGTACAGGAAAGCTATACCCACTTCCTCCAGGCAGGCCGCCAGTTCAGCCGGTTCCAGGTCCAGGTTGACGCCCAGTGTCTCCAAAACATCGGCGCTGCCGCAGCGGCTGGATACCGACCGGTTGCCGTGCTTGGCCACCTTCACCCCCGCGCCGGCCAGTACCAGCGCCGCGACGGTGGATATATTAAATGTGTTGGCCCCGTCCCCGCCGGTGCCGCAGGTATCCACCAGCAGCGGGTGGCTGCTGCGCACCGGGGTGGCCTTACTGCGCATAACTCTGGCCAGGCCGGTGATTTCTTCTATGGTTTCCCCTTTGAGCTTAAGCGCCGTTAACAGCCCGGCAATCTGGGCCCCGGTGGCGCCGCCTTCCATAATATCTTCCATGGCCCGGGACGCCTCGGCCTCGGTTAAATTCTCTCCTCCAACCACCTTGTTGAGCAGTTCCTTAATCACCACGCTCTCCTCCTCTCAAGCTCCGCGCCCATCAAGGCGCCCTTCTCCACTTGTGTTTTTTTCATTTAGCCACGGTGCGGTCTTGACATCATTGGAAATCGCGGATGCGCCGTCGCCCAGGAAGTTACCCAGCAGTTCCATGCCGTGCTGGCTGAGCATCGATTCCGGGTGGAACTGCACTCCTTCCACCGGCAGTTCCCGGTGCCGCAGGCCCATGATTTCGCCCTCGTCGGTCCAAGCGCTGATTTCCAGGCACGCAGGCAGGGACAGCCGCTCGACCACCAGGGAATGATAGCGCACCGCCCGAAAAGCCGGGGGCAGCCCGGCAAACACCGACCTGCCGTCGTGATGGATTATGGACAACATGCCGTGCATGGGCCTGCCGGCCCGTACCACCCGACCACCAAAGGCCCGGCTGATGGCCTGCAGCCCCAGGCACACTCCGAACACCGGTATCCTACCGGCGTATTCCCGGACGGCGTTAACCAGAATCCCGGCTTCGTCCGGGGTGCCCGGGCCTGGGGACAGCACCAGGTAATCCGGCCCCAGTTCCCGTATCTCCGGCACGGTCAGACGGTCATTGCGGCGCACCAGCACCTCTTCCCCCAACTGGGCAAAGTATTGCACCAGGTTATAGGTAAATGAATCGTAGTTGTCAATCATCAGCAGCACGGTTTACACCTCCCGGGCGAAATTCCGCCAAATAAACGCAAAATGCCGGCACTCAAATGAGCGCCGGCCAAAATAGCCGAACTTCACTCACCTCAGCTCCCCTCACGGACTCAACTCAACTATGCTTCTCAACTAAACTCAGACTTTACCAGACTATATGTTTTAACCAACTATAGTACTATTAACAACATCTGTCAATGCTTTTTTTCTTCCACACCAAGGGTGCGGAATATAGCCCGGGCCTTGTTGGCAATTTCCCGGCACTCCCCGTCGGGCCGCGAGTCGGCCACAATCCCGGCCCCGGCCTGGATATAAGCGGCGCCGTCCTTGATTACCAGTGTGCGAATGGAGATAGCGGTATCCATGTTGCCGTTAAATCCCAGGTAACCCGCGGCTCCTGCGTATACCCCCCGCCGGTACGGTTCCAGTTGGTCAATAATTTCCATGGCCCGCACCTTGGGGGCGCCGCTGACGGTGCCCGCCGGGAAGCAGGCTTTTAACGCGTCCAGAGCGCCGGTTCCCGGGGCCAGCGGTCCCTCCACCCGGGAAACGATGTGCATGACGTGGGAAAAATACTCCACATCCATAAAACGGGGCACCCGGACGGTGCCGGGCGCGCAGACCCGCCCCAGATCGTTGCGGCCCAGGTCCACCAGCATCAGATGCTCGGCCCGTTCCTTTTCATCGGCCAACATTTCCGCGGCCAGGGCGGCGTCCTCCGCCGGGTCGTTCCCCCGGGGGCGCGTGCCGGCGATGGGACAAGTGGTCACCACCCCGTCTTCCACTCGGACCAGCATTTCCGGCGAAGAGCCGATGACCTTTATTTCACCCAGGTTGAAATAAAACAGGTAAGGGGAGGGGTTGACGCTCCGCAGACGCCTGTAAACCGCCAAATCATCGCCCTCAAACCCCACGGAGTAACGTCGGGAAAGCACCACCTGGATAATGTCGCCGGCCCGGATGTGTTCCAAGGCCCTTTCCACCCGCCGCTTGAAATCTTCCTCGGGCAAGTCCACCCCAATGTCGCCCCGCAGGGCGAAACCCTGGGATTCCGGCAGGGGGCGCCCCAGTTTGGCCTTGGTTTTTTCCAGTCTTTCCGCCGCACGCCTGTAGGTGGCCGCCGGGTTGTTCCTGTCCACCGGATAATTGACCACCAAAGTTACGGTGTGCCGCACGTGGTCATAAATAACAACAGTTCCGGGGATAAACTGCAAACAGTCGGGAATGTCCATATCATCGGCGGGATGCCCGGGCAGCCTTTCCAGAGACCGCACGGCGTCGTAAGCTGTAAAGCCCACCGCACCGCCGTAAAACCTGGGCAACCCCTTTGTCGGGGGAACTTTGAACTCACGCATCAGATTTTCCAAAACGTCCAGCGGGGGGCCGTCAGCCTCCCGGACCGTTCCCTCCGGGCAAAACACCCGGCCCCGACCGTCCCTGGACCGAAAGGTCAGCAGCGGGTCCAGGGCGATAAACGAATATCTTCCCAGATGACGCCCTCCTTCGACACTTTCCAGGAGGCAGGCCGGCCCGCCGTCGGACAGCCGTAAAAAGAGGGTGATGGGAGTTTCGGTGTCGGTCAGGCACTGGGTATATACGGGGATCAGGTTGTACCGGGCGCTAAGTTTCAAGTATTCCTGCGGACCGGGACAGATCATTTTATAAAACTCCTTTGTTTTTTTGAAAAAATAAAAACGGCACTTATGATGAGTGCCGCCCTCTTTCGACATGACGTTCCGCTCACCTAAGCTAAACATTGCTCTTCTTGCCTCAACTCAACTCATTTACAATATTGCTTTGTCAAAAGTATAATATAAACAAATCATTAACATGTCAACCGAATTTTTTACATTCGCCCCTAAATCTTTTACCGGGGGACGCGATATTTAAATTAAAGGGGGTTGGTCACATGCATCTGGTCAATGTGATGGAACAACTGATTATCAATATTGTCGAAGACATGATCGCAGAAGGCAAAATGTGCACCTGCGCCAGGTGCAAGCTGGACGTTGCCGCCATAGCCCTGAACAACCTGCCTCCGGTATACGTGGTTACCACCGAAGGGGAAAGCATCAAGTCAAATATGTCCCAGTACCGGGTTGACGCCTTGCGCATGGTGTCAAGGGCCATGGAAGTGGTGCGCAAGCTGCCCCACCATCAGTAAAAAAGCGCACTCATTTGGTTCCCTTAACGTGCGCTTTTTAATACTTTTTTCCTTTGCCCTTGCCATATATATGGCAAGGTATTACTTGCAAAGTATAAAAAAAAGCGCACTCTTTTAGTTCCCTTAACGTGCGCTTTTTAATACTTTTTTCCTTACTCCGGCCATTAATATGGCGGGCATATCTTAAAGCATGAAAACTACCGGGTCTTTTAGCTTCAGGGGGTATTGCATGCTTGAGATTTATTTGTTGCTGATTAACACTGTGACTCTAATTCTATTCTGGCTGGATAAACACAGCGCGCGGCTCGGCGCAAGAAGAATTCCCGAAAAAAAACTTTTTTGGGCGGCTTTGGCCGGGGGAAGCATAGGCGCGCTGGCCGGCATGCACTTATTCCGGCATAAAACTCTGCGCCGCAGTTTTACCCTGGGAGTGCCGCTTATTTTGTCGGGCCAGGTTGCCGCCGGCCTTTATTTATATATGAGTAAGTTCTAAAATTGATTGTCCAACTGACATAATAGGATTTACAGGCTAGCCTTAATCTTTTGGAGTTGTACCTTTGCATTGGGTACGGCGTTAAACACAGTTTCAAGCTTATTACAGGCAAAATCGGGGCAATGCGCGCAGTTTTCAATATATCTTTCCCGGCAACACTCTCTTATATTGCAAACTTTACAATACTGAAACAGCCGTTCACCCTCTGTCAAACAACCGTCGCAATTGATATCATTGGATTGAAGCTCGAAGCCGTACTTTTTAGACCATGATTCGGCAATCTCTTTTTTTTGTTGGGCATCATTTTTTTGGGTGGCTATGAAAACCGGACATTTCGAGCAAATTACTCCACAGAAGGCTATCATCCTACTCAAGACGCTCCCCCCAACTTTAAAAAATTTTTCCGAAACACACTTCAAAAACCGGTATTTATGCTTCGACGAGCGACCTAAATCCATAGTTGTTTAATATACTTAAATTTTATTCCGTGTTAACTTTTAATAGCCGGAACCCAAAATAATCCAGCGATAAAAAGATAATACACGGGACAGATAAGATTATAAACCTAACCAGGATTTTCAAATGCAATATTTAATTCATTATTTATATACTGCTTTCGGCACTCATTTCTTCTTATTTTCCCACTTGTGGTTTTTGGTATTGTATTTTGCTTTATTAATACTATATCATTAATATGCAATTGCTGGCTCAAGGCGACAGAATTACGTATGCTATCTATGATATCCTCTGGCTTAATATCACCATCATGACTATACCTTATTTCTTGAACTAAAACAATTTTTACATCGTTAATATCGTTAACAGAAAACAGTGCGTTACATCCAATTCTCAAGGCGGGATGACATGATTCCGCTATTTTTTCAACGTCATAAGGGTAGTAATTTTTACCGCGTACTATTATATCATTAATTCTTCCAACGACAAATAACTCTCCATTATAGGTAAATCCCATATCACTTGTTTTGAGATAGGGCCCCTCCCCTGTATCTGCAAGATGTGCATTAAAAACTCTTTCTGTTTCCTCTTTATTATTCCAATAACCAGAAGCTACACTGGGGCCTCTTACCCATATTTCACCAATGAATTCTTCGTCCATTTTCCTATTTGAATCTGGATCAACTATAATTACTTCACCGGGGTACATGGAAGTTCCGCAACTGACATACTTTTTGTGCAACCCACTACCATATGCATCCTTTGGCTCAACTTTGCTTGGTGTAGATTGGTGGTCAAAAAATATTGTCTTAAAAGGTTTTCCTTTTTTCCCGGCCGTAACAATTAACGTAGATTCAGCTAATCCATAGCATGGATAAAACGCCTCTGGCTTAAACCCGCAATCACCAAATTCATTTATGAACCTATCCATTGTACTGGCTTGAACCACTTCCGCACCATTAAAGGCTAAATCCCAGCTACTTAAGTCAAGCCCCTGCTTTTGCTCCCGTGTTATTTTTCTAATGCATAATTCGTAAGCGAAATTAGGTCCACCACTGGTATTTGCTCTATAACTAGTTATTGCTCTTAACCACCGGATAGGCTTTTTCAAAAAGTCCAATGGTGACATTAAAACAACTGTAAAGCCGGCATATAACGGTTGCAATATGCCTCCTATTAAGCCCATGTCATGATAAGGAGGCAGCCATATTACCCCAGTGCTTTCTGAATCATGCTGAAAACTTTGGTGAATAGCAAAGAGATTATGCAGCAAGTTATCATGAGTAATCATTACTCCCTTGGGTTGAGATGTTGAACCGGAAGTATATTGCAGGAACGCAATTTTGTTTGGCGTTGTTTTGAAATTATATAATTCTTCGTCATTAAGATCGTCGGTTGTAACCCAAATAATATTGGAAAAACCAATATCTTTATCAAATTGAGATTTCAATATCCCAACCATTAATTTGTTGGTAATAATAAACTTTGGCCTCGCATCTTTAACAATGGACGAAAATTGGGAAAATACTTTTTTTGAATATGGGGGGTAGGATGGGACTGCTAACACACCGGCGCGCAGGCAAGCAAAAAATGCAACAATATAGTCTATCCCCGGAGGATAAAGTAGTATGGCTCTTTCACCATAACCTTCATGCTGCTGAAGAAAGAAGGATAAAATGCAAGCCTTTTTCTCCAACTGCTTATAAGTTATTTTATGTTCACTTAAATCATCATTTATTGAATGTTCTAAGAATATATAGGCAGTTTTATCTCCATCAACATCC
>JAKSCU010000411.1 GCA_022360435.1 Bacillota bacterium | reverse complement strand
TTCCATCCTCATCCTCTTCAAACTCCCTGAGGAACGCAGTTATTTCTACCTTGTTTTCTCCATCCTCGTCTGCAATCTTTACGGTGATTTCTTCTCCAACCTTGTCCTCAAGATAGTCGATCATAAAATCCGGGTCTGCCGAAGGTGATTCCGTAACAATCTCAGATATGCGTACTTTGACCCCGTCCATAACCACATAGTCTTCATCCTCACCCTTCAGGACTTCCACTACTATTCCATTCACTCTGACGGTATCGTCACCGCTTTCATCAGCCACAAATACGGAAGCTATCAAGCCTATGAGATTTGTATATGACGCCAGGTTCCCCGCCCTGGATGTGCTTTCACCTGCGGATACATTCAATACATTGTCAACAGGCACATCTTCTCCGTTGACAACTACATAGGCCTGCCCGCCTATTATTTTTACATTTGTGACTTCTCCCCCTACAACCTCGATTTCACCCGTCTGGCTGTCAACAATGTTTGCTACAACATTTTTCCCGATAAGGCTGACAGCTTGAGTAGTGGAAGCACTTTGGTTCAAATTCTGCATTTGCTCAAGAGAACTGAATTGTGCCATCTGGCTTATAAACTCCGTGTCTTTCATCGGTTGCAGCGGGTCCTGATACTGAAGCTGTGTGACAAGCAGATTCAAAAAATCGTCTTTGTCCAGCTCTCCAAGGTTTCTTTCCTCAGAACCGGAAGTTGTTTCATTAATTATCTGTTCAATGGTGTTCTGGCTGTTCACCGCATCCACTCCCATAAAATACACCTCCTGTCATTACTTGTTTTCTAGGCCGTAAGGTTTATACTGCTCCCACTCCAGTAGTAGGGGTTTATCCTTTCTGTACTGTCTGTCAGTTCTGAAGCACTTAAAACACCGCCTGGGTAAGGTGCCCCCGGAGTATTACCTTTTCTCTGTTGTCCCCAAGCATCTCTGCCAAAGAGAGATTTCGAGGAATCATCTCTTACCGACACACTGAATCCCTGAATCACCATGCCCTGCTTCTCAAGGGAATCCTTTAAAAGCTGCATATTGGACTCAAGTACCTGCTTTACCTGTTGGTTTTCCGCAACAATCTTGGCTGCTACCATACCATGCTCGGTTACCACTTTAAGAGAAAGCCTGCCCAGATGGTCGGGCTTCAGGTCAATTACCATCTCGGATTTTTCCCCGTTTAGTACCACTTTAGCCCTGTCTATGACCTGGTTAATTATTTCCTGCTTTGGTACATGTGCTTCCCTGTTCTGAGTGACAGTTTCCGCTGCGGCCGGGGTCTTCAAAGGCTGGGAGTTGTCTGCCAATGTATTGAAAGTCACTCTTTCACCGCCGTCCCCGGTTGTTTTAACCG
>JAKSCU010000306.1 GCA_022360435.1 Bacillota bacterium | reverse complement strand
GCCGCGATGATGGGCGAATCGGAAGCAATTGAGCTTTGGAGACAATGCTCGATAGCTCCGCCGAATATTTGGATACTACGCGAGGGATCGTGCGCAAGGTTCCGGTTCTTAAGAAGGCGCGGCCGCTCTACGAACTGACCGAGCAGGGCCGTGCCTTCCAGCAGTTGCTGAACCGGGCGGAGATGCCGGTGTAGTAAGGCCGGATCAGGTTGTCATTGCCCGGAACCGCAGGGTACCAGTGGACGGTTAAAGCAATGCGAGATCGGGCAAGGGTAGCCTGTGACTGTAGCGGCCATCGGAACCTCCTACCATTGCTAACACGATCCAAGATGAACCACATTCCTCCGAACCAAGCCGGAACAGTCTTACGATGATATGCCGAAAAGATGCAGCCGCATCAGGCATGAGCGGGCCCCCCCGCTATCATCAACGCCCGTGCTTGTCATGACGAGTAAAAGAAGCTCTTGAACACTAATCGCTCAAACGGTAATAATGTGGTGCCATCAGGGATGTTCTCTGGTCTCCGCGTATTGCGGCGTGGGCGTCGTCTTTTCCCACGGGACATTGGCCGGACAGAGGCGCGGTGCATTTCATCCCCATAACGACAGATGTGCGATAATGCATCCTCATCGGAGTAGAAATCATGAACACCTACAGACCAGAATCGGAGCAGACATCTCGACCTGCTGTCGACAGTCTGGACGCCATCAAGCAAGCAAAACACCTGCTGGCGTCAGCCTGTAATGGAGGAGGACTTACGCGAGCCGCTTCCTGCGTTACATTCTATATTCGTGATCCGTGGTGGCCGGACACACTTCAGCTTGTTTGCTCACCCGGCGTGCATTATCCGGAACCAATGCATGGTTTCTTCTATGGTTACCCGACTTCTTGCACGTTGGAGCAAGAAGCAAGTGTGGAGGAGATGTACTTTCCCAATGTAAACGTGGATTCACCCTTACAACGCGATCCCACGCGCAATCACCAGCAAGATCCACGGCGAGGGGACTTTATCCATCGGGAAGGTATCGTGTCTTGCGCACAATTTCGTTTGGTTGACCGTTCGGTCCTGAACGCCCTTGCGTGGGTGAGTTATCGTTCTGCCGAGACCTTCCACGAAAAGCAGAAGGAAGAACTGCGGGGGTTGACGAGAGATCT
>JAKSCU010000089.1 GCA_022360435.1 Bacillota bacterium | reverse complement strand
AATGAAAAACAGCCTCATCAAGCAAAAAATCCATATCATTGTACTCACCTACTATTGGCGGAGGAGAGCTGGTCTCGATCCTGTGAAGTATTTGCCTTAAAATGCTTTCAACCCAGATTTGCGGTTTTTCCTCCCTTTGCCACCTCTCAAGCAGTTCGATAAATTCCTTCTTTAAATCATTGATCAGGCCATTATCCACAAGATACTCAATCCGACTGCTTAAGGTTCTGTCTATAATGCTCCTGTTATCCGCTGTAGAGGCTGTCTGTTTATGATGATGGATGGTTCTTGAAATCCCAATTACAATATTATTCTCCAATAGTCTGTATAAGCTTGTGATATTCTCCCCGATATCTGACAGGGCAAAATAATTGGAAGCAAACACAGTCGTGTGATAATTACAGTTTACCTCTTTAGAAAAATTGATAACTATTCTTTTAAATGTCTCCTCACTTATTATTTCGGGTGTATAAATAAAAATGCGTTCCATTTCATCTCTTCCTTCAACTATCCATACACTGTTGTTTTCTGTTGACATGGGTGCAGAGAAAAAATCTACTCTTATCCCCTCCGCATGTTCAGAGTGGTTGGATGAAAAGCGTGATGGAAGTCCATTTCCCCTTAAAATTGCTGCAGAATACTTTTTAAAGGGCAGGTGCTTTTCAATCTGCTGTTGTTTTGCAGGTGCCCCATTGATGAGCTGTCCCAAAAATTCAACCTGTTTCAGGTAGCGAGTACTCTCAATCTTTTGGCGGATTGTATCAAGAAGGTCCTTTAGCTGCCCCGCATTAACCGGTTTTAAAAGGTAATCAACAACACCGCATTGCAGGGCACCTCTTGCATATTCAAAATCTTGATATCCACTTACAATCACTGAATATATAAATGGGAAATTCTCCTTGACTCTTGAAACCAATTCAATGCCATCCATAACAGGCATCTTAATATCCGTAATAACAATATCGGGCTTTAGCAAGTTTATCTCTTCCAGCGCATCAGCACCATTTTCTGCGGCAGCAACTATTTTAAAACCTTTACATTT
>JAKSCU010000090.1 GCA_022360435.1 Bacillota bacterium | reverse complement strand
CCTGAGCCGTGTGGGCGAGGAGCTGGTGCTGTGGTCGCGCTCGGAGGTTGGGTTTTTGCAGCTGGGCGAGGCGTACACTACCGGGTCGAGCATCATGCCCCAAAAGAGGAACCCGGTCATCGGCGAGCTGCTGCGGGGCCGGGCGGGCCGCGTCTTCGGGGCCCTGATGGGCCTGCTGACGGTGGTCAAGGGGCTGCCTCTGGCCTACAACACTGACCTGCAGGAGGACAAAGAGGGGACGTTCGACGCCATCGACACCGTCGCCGCCTGTCTGCGGATCACCGCCGAGATGCTGCAAAAGAGCGAGTTCCGGGTCGAGCGGATGAACGCCGCCGCACGGGGGGGCTATCTTACCGCCACCGACCTCGCCGACTACCTGGTGGCCAAGGGGATGCCGTTTCGGGACGCCCACCGCACGGTCGGGCGGATCGTCGCCGCGGCGGCGGCCAAAGGGGTTTCAATAAAAGAGATGCCCCTGGACGAGCTGCAGGCGGTTTGTCCGGCCATCGACCGGTCGGTCTACGCGCTGCTGACCCCGGAGTCGGCGGTGGCGCGGCGCACCTCGCCGTTGGGCACCTCCCCCGGCCAGGTAGAGAGTCAGCTGGCGTTGGCGGCCGAGCTGCTTGCGGCGCCACCGGGGACGGTTGCCTGGGTGGCGGTGACCGCTTGACCCCGCGCCTTCCCTTTTTAGACCAATTACAGTAAAAGAAGGGGCAGGGGCCAGATCTTTTTCGCCGAATGGTCCTCCCTAAGGGGGGAGTTTGGTGGCTAAACAGTATATCCGGGACGTCAAGGCGGGGGACCAGGTCGAGGCGCCGTTCTTTCTGCAGAAGAAGGCGCTCGTACCCTTCCGCGACCCCTCGCGAGGCAACTACCTGGCCTTGACCCTGTCAGATAAAACGGGCCAGATCGACGGCCGCGTTTGGGACGCCGACAAGGCGCGGACGCTGTTCGATCAACTGGAGGAGCACCGGGTGGTGGCGGTCGTGGCCCGGGCCGAGGAGTACCGGGGCCAAAAGCAACTGGCCGTGCACCAGGCCAGCCTGGTCGACGAGCAGGGGCCGGCGCTGCTGGCCGAGTTTGTGCCCACCACCGGGGCCGACCTGCGCAAGCTCAAGGCCCAGCTGGAAAAGGTCCTGTTGAGCATCACCGACGAGCATCTGGCCAAGCTGGTGCGCTGGTTTTTCTCCCGCCGGGAGTTTTACGACGCCT
>JAKSCU010000304.1 GCA_022360435.1 Bacillota bacterium | reverse complement strand
GAAAATAGCGTCCGGGCGCCAATATTGTCGTGAATGAATTCAAAAAGCGCCCGGGCAATGCTGATGCCGTCGTATGTACTGGTTCCCCTGCCCACTTCGTCCATTATGATCAGGCTCTTTGGTGTGGCATAATTTACTATGCCGCGGCACTCGCTCATTTCCACCATAAAAGTGCTTTGTCCGCCAGCCAGGTCATCCGCCGCGCCGATGCGGGTAAAAATCCGGTCCATCACCCCTATTTCGGCCCCGGAGGCCGGCACGAAGCTCCCCGCCTGGGCCATCAGCGCCATCAGCGCCACCTGGCGCATATAAGTGCTTTTTCCGGCCATATTCGGGCCGGTCAACAAAATCAGGCGGTTATCCAGGTTCATAAGGGTATCGTTGGGCACAAAACCGCCCGGCCCCAACATTCGCTCCACCACCGGGTGCCTGCCGTCCCGGATGATAACATCCCGGTCTTGGTTCACCGCCGGGCGGATGTAATCCCCCTTCTCCGCCGCCTCGCCGAAGGATGACAACACATCCAACACAGCCAGCCGCGCAGCTGTTTCCTGGATGCGGCGCACCTGGCCGGTAACCTTTTCCCGCAAATCGACAAATAGCCGGTGCTCCAGTTGAACCAACCGGTTTTCGGCGCCGGTGATCATCTCTTCGTATTCTTTCAGCCGCGGGGTAATAAACCGCTCGGCGTTGACCAGGGTCTGCTTTCGGATATAGTTGTCCGGCACCTGAGCCAGATTGGACCTGGTTACTTCCAGGTAATAACCGAATACCTTGTTATAGCCCACTTTTAGCGATTTTATGCCGGTTTTCACCCGCTCCTCCATCTCCAGGCCGGCCAGCCAATTTTTCCCATTCAAGCTGGCGCTGCGCAGCTTGTCCACTTCGGGGTGATAACCTTCCCGGAAGATACCGCCATCCCTGATGGAAAGCGGCGGGTCGTCCTCGATGGCCCGGTGCAGCAACTGATTCATGTCCCGCATGTCGTCCAGCGAATCCCGAATCTCTTGCAGCAAACCGACTCCGCAACCCGATAGCAGTTGTTTTATTCCCGGCAGCAAATCGAATGATTTGCGCAGGGCCAGCAGGTCCCTGGCGTTGGCCGTACCGAACGCAACCCGGCCCGACAGCCTTTCTAAATCGTAAACCTTTTTCAGGCTTTCCCTGAGCTGCCGGCGCAATATCAAATTGTCCAGGAGTTCGGCAACGGCGTCCAAGCGCCGGCCGATGAGGGATATGTCCACCAGCGGCTGTTCCAGCCACTGTTTTAAAAGCCTGCCGCCCATGGCGCTGCCGGTATAATCAAGAACCTGGATCAAGGTGCCCCATCGTGAACCGTCCTTGATGGAAGCGGTCAACTCAAGATTGCGGCGGGTGGCGGCATCCATCTTCATGTACTGGCCGGATAAGTAAAATTGTGGCGCTTTCATTTGTTGCAGGCTTCTTTTTTGCGTTTCCTCCAAATACAGGATGACGGCCCCGGCGGCCCGCAAACCCTGGGTCATTCCGCCGGCGTCCTTTGACAGCCAGCCCGGGCCAAACTGCCGTTCCATTATTTGCATGGCCCGGTCTCGTTGATACATGGTTTCGTCCAAGCCGTTCACCGAGACAGCCCCGCACCCGGCGAACCTTTCTTTGAGTTCCGCGGGCGTTTGAATGGGCATAAGCAGTTCCGCCGGTTGCAGTCTGGCCAACTCGTCAACCAGTTCGTGCACCGCAGTTTCTCCTTCAAACTGGGTCATATAAAAATGGCCGGTGGAAAAATCAGCGTAAGCCAGACCGCAGGCCCCGTTTTGTGTCAGCACCGCAGCCAGGTAATTGTTTTTCTTTTCATCCAGGTATTGGCCTTCCAGCGCCGTGCCGGGAGTTATAACCCTGACAACCTCTCTTTTGACCAGGCCTTTGACCTGCCCGGGGTCCTCCACCTGCTCACAAACGGCCACCCGGCGCCCTTTTTTAATCAGACGGGTAATGTAAGTTTCAGCGGCATGATGCGGCACTCCGCACATGGGCACTTTTTTCCCGCCCCCGCCGTCCCGGGCCGTTAAGGTTATTTCCAGCTCCCTGGAACCCTGCAGGGCGTCGTCAAAAAACATTTCATAAAAATCGCCCATACGGAAGAAAAGTATGTAATCATTATAGTTTTGTTTTATCTGCAAATACTGTTGAATCATCGGTGTATAAGTCAAGGGTATCACCTCCCGGGATATTATACCACAACAGCCCGACAAACTTAAAAAAGCGCACTCATTGGGTTCCCTCTGCGTGCGCTT
>JAKSCU010000448.1 GCA_022360435.1 Bacillota bacterium | reverse complement strand
TTAATCACGGGGGCCTTTGTATGAAAGATTACAGGTACAGCGTTGAAAGAGGGCCCTTCGGTCGCGACGTGACCGCAAGGGCCGATTGCCCCTTTTGCAGCCTGGCCATAGAGCGGCCCAAGGAACTGGACACCCACAGGCCGGGAGAAATGCCGGTGGGTTCCTGTTCCTGCGGCGCGGTATACGCCTACGACGCCAGCGGGCACAATCTGGGCGCCGCCTTTTCCGAGGCACTGGTTTTCAGTTGCAACATGGACTGGGACCTGGCCTGGAACTTGTTGCCGCAAGAAGACTACCAAGAATCACTGGTGAAACACTACGACGCGGCAACCAACCTCATCGTGCCGGAGGGTTACATTGGGGGCCGAAAAATATCCGGCGCCCTGTATTTCATCAGGCTGCACGACGATATTCGCGAGGCCACCGGGGAAGGCGTGGTAAAAAAAATGGAACGGGCCAGGCCGGCTGAGCCCGCCTGTCAAAAATCGCCGGGGGCGCCGGCAAAAAATTCCTTTACCAAGCATGAAGTGGCGCAACTGGTAAATGAATACCGCCTGGAGCCGTTAATTGAATACGCGGCTGCGGACAACAGAATCCTCAGGGACCTGCAGCGCCTGATTTACACCGGTGACGAACAGTTGCGAGTCAGAGCCGCGGAGGCTCTGGGCTGGGCGGCGGTAGTCATAGCCCGGCGCGATTCCGGGGCTGTGGCCAAATTGCTGCACAGGCTTTTTACCGCCTTGGGGGATACGGCATCGTCCAGCTGGGGCGCAGTAGACGCAGCCGGGGAAATTATCGCTTCGGTTCCCGGTGTTTTCTCCGGGTACATTCCCGAATTATACAAGTTCCTGGGGGACGAATCGCTCCGCCCCAGAGTGCTGCGAGCGTTGGAACGGGTGGCCGAGTTCAGGCCGGACTTGCTGCCCAAGCGGCCCACCTACTTTGTGCCTTTCCTTGCCGACGCAAACCCGGAAACCCGGGGCTATGCCGTTTTA
This sequence comes from Bacillota bacterium, assembly GCA_022360435.1. Taxonomy (GTDB): domain Bacteria; phylum Bacillota; class Desulfotomaculia; order Desulfotomaculales; family Desulfallaceae; genus BRH-c8a. Next base: position 228 of record JAKSCU010000448.1, on the reverse strand, counting down.
CTGCTGGGCCGGCTGGCCGCCCGGGAGACGGCTGACGAGATTAAAAAACTAATGGGTGATACCGGGACGGTACGTATATACGAAGCCGGGCAATTAACGGAAAAAACCGTGGGCGAACTGGCCGCGGAAGCGGTAAAGCCCATTTTAACCAACTCACCCTAAAAAACTTTCAAAAGGTTTGGCATCCAATTAAAAAGCGCACTCATTCGGTTCCCTCTGCGTGCGCTT
>JAKSCU010000091.1 GCA_022360435.1 Bacillota bacterium | reverse complement strand
TTGAGGAATGTTTTTTTTATTGGCGCCATAGCTTTATATTAAATTTTTTGTGGCACGGAGGTGGAAGCGGTGGGCAAACGGGCATTATTCCCGTTATTGCTGGCGGTTGCCCTGTTCACGGGCCTTTCAATATTGACCTGGAAAGTTGTTTTCAAAGAAGAAAAAAAAGTGGTAACCCTGACGGTATGGGAAAGCGAAAAATCTATCCTACACCTGCCGCTTTACGTGGCGCTGGAGGAAGGCTACTTCGACGAGCAGGGCATTTTGGTACGCCTCACCGGCGGTTCAGTTAAAGCAGGGGAGTTCAGCGCCGACACCGGCGCCGATATTGTACTGGCCGACCCCGCCGCCTACCTTTACCACAAGTCGCTCAAACCCTCGCTTCCGGTTATTGTGGCCGTCATCGCCAGCCGTGAAGGCACTTTCCTCCTGGCCAGGGAACAGGAATCCTTTGACTGGTCCAATTTAAAAGATAAATCGGTGATTTGCTTTCCACCCGAGACCGGCCCCGGGCTGTGGTTGGAAGAAACACTGCGGGAAAACGGGCTGGTACCCTACCACGATACCGTCCTATACAACCGAATACCCCCGGACCTCCGGCTTGGCGCCTTTAAATCAGGCAGCGGCGATTACATTCAACTGGCCGGTTTTGACGCCGCAGCCACAGAAAAAGATGGCACCGGCCATATTGTAGCCGCACCGGGCGCAAAAACAAGCGCCGTCCTGCCGCTCATCTGTGCCGCCGCACCCCAAACAATAAAAAACAAACCCGATGCGCTGCAGGGGTTTGTTAACGCTTTGTACAAAGCCCAACTATACATGGATAAAGAACCCGGGTTGGGCCAAAAAGCCCTGGCCAAATATTTTAAAGCAAACCGCCGGGCTGCCGGCGACATCTTGGACAGATATACGGACATGGGAATGTGGCGGCCCCGCCCGTGGCTGGAAGAAGCCGCCTTCCGCAAAATGACCCGGGCCATGGAGGCGTCGGGACAGCTGCCCGCCCCTGTTGCTTACCGGGACGCCGTGGACAATTCTTTAGCCCGCCGGGCGGCGCAAGACATCCGGTACATTCCGCCGGAAGAACGGGAAAAGAGCTTTTTGGACAAAATACTAAGCAGATAACTAAACACCACGGGGGCGGTTCCACGTCTGCCCTGCGGCCCAATTCCCTACGCTTCGGCGAAGACGCCCAAACCGTCCCCAGGCTTTTGCCAACCTTGGCATTATTCTGCCGGTGCCCGGAAACGGAATGAATACACTTTTTTTATACTCTTAGGAAAGTATACCCGGCCACATTTATGGCCGGATTCAAGGATAAGAGTATTAAAAAGCGCACGCAGAGGGAACTGAACAAGTGCGCTTTTTTTACTTCACCGTTATCTGTATGGAACCGGTGCCCACTTTCAAGTCAGCCAAGCCTAAGCCGGAACCCATTGTGTTGCTGTACTCCGCCCTGGGCCCGTCCCGGCGCATGTTTCCGCCCGGCAGGCCGGTCACCGACACATTGCCGGTGGTTGATACAGCATTGATTTTAAAATCCGAATCTCCCGGTATCTCCAGGGCTACCCGGCCGGTGCTGCTGGCCAACCGGTAATTGCCGTTCAGGGGATGTTCCGCCGACATTTCTATGCTGCCGGTGTTTGTTTCCGCCTTTACGTCGCCCCCGGGATTTTTAATCTCCATCCGGCCGGTATTGTTGCGGGCTTCGATTTTGCCAGCCACATTGTTAAGCTCCACCGTGCCCGTATTACCATCAACCTCTATATTCCCCTCCAAGCTGTTTGCGGTCACCCGACCGGTGCCGCTTTGCACTTCCACGTCAACACCGCCGGGCACCAGTATGACAAGGTCTGTCACCACCCGGTGGTGCCCGTTCCACCAATCTTCGTCCCCCGGCACCGTTACCTCTACGCCCCCGTTTTCATGTTCCACAGCCGGGTTGACGCGCCCGGCGGCTTCCCTGGCGGGACCTGTTTCCGGGGCCCGGACCACGGCCCGTACCTGCAGCTCTTCTCCTTCCGCCGGCAGCAGTTCAACCATACCTCGTTTGCTTTCCACCGACAAAACGTCCCCGGGTTCCATCGCCACGGCGCCCGACTCCCAGGAGCGGGAATAGGTCATGTGCTCTTGGTGCCAAGGCACATGGTCCAAAAGGCGATTGGTGGCGACATAAGCCGCGCCTCCTATTATGATCAACACCAGAATCAAAATGATGCTGGGCACGTGAAAATGCACTTCCTCATCCCGGTTGAAGTATTTTTTTATAAAATACTCCACTCCGACGCCCATTAACAACACGGGCCACAGCTTCCACAGCCAGCCCAGGCCGGCCACCGCCCCAAAATTATACAGCAGCAGCGCCAGGCCCCCGCCGATTAATCCCAGGGCCAGCGTAACCGGACCGGCTTTAGACATGCCCTTGGTTGTCATCCTTTTTCCCCCTCCTAATGTTTCGATAGAGAATGAACAGGCCCAGAGCTATAATTAACAGCGGCGTTATCAGCCGCTCCATAAACCAGTATCCCAGGGCCTGGGGCACGTAATTGTTCAGCAGCACCAACGCGCCCACCCCGATCAAGGCGTAGCCCAGCAGCGTGGGCCAGTTGGCTTTCCCCCCCGGGTCCACCAGCGGTTTATCTTCCACCGGTACTCCCCGGCGCATACGACCGGCAAGCTGCAGGGTGTCGAAAATATTGTAAAACAGAAGCACCGGCAGCACCAGGGGCACCAATACTTCCAGGCCGGTCACCCAAACCACGGTTAGTGTGCCGAAAAAGATAACCATCACCTGCAGGCCCCTGTTCATCAAGCCCAGATACATGTATCCCGCCCCCGGAATTAGTGAAAACAGGAAGGCCAGCCCGGTGTTTTTATGACCGGTTACAGTGCCGTCCAGCACCCCCTTGGTCTTATCCTCCAGGCAGGGCCGGCAATATTTTTTGTTCCGTAGTTCGACCCGGCATTCACTGCATACCGGGGCATTGCAGATGGCGCAAAGGGCTTGGGCTTCAACTTCCGGGTGATTGGCGCATCTCATTTTTTCCACTCCTCGAATATAATCTTGCGCGTATACTCTTCGGCCGTGCCCGAGGCGCGTTCCACCACGTCGGCGGTAAACCTGACATAGGCGGAAACAGCCCCGTTGATACTCTCGCCGCCGGCGAAAAGCATTCGTTCGCCTGCCGGCCATACGCCGCCCCAAAAGAACACTATGGACACGGCGGCCGCCACCACCAGGTCACGCAGCAGCAATCCAGGCCGCACTTGGCCGGTGGCTGCGCGTCCAGCGCCGGTACTGTGGCGACCCAAGTCACCCGCGCCGGCCATGCCTCGGGTGCGGGAAATACCCTCGACCTCGCTCATCACCGCGTCCCAAAGGCCGGCCGGGGCCGGTTCAACCCGCCATAGTGCCAGCGCGCCATCGAGCCGCCGCATTTCTTCCAACCCGGCGGCACACTCCGGGCAGCCACCCAAGTGTTTTTCCAGGGCCGTGGTCTCAGAGGACCGGCATTCTCCGGCCAGGTACGCGGTTATTATTTTTCGCGCTTTCCGGCAGCGCATGGCCTTCACCCCCCAGCAGCCGTTTCCTTAACATATTTTTAGCCCGGTGAATTCTCGTGGCCACGGTTTTTTCAGCCAACCCGGTGACCTCCGCCACCTGTCGGTAACTGAGTTCCTGGTAATGGTGCAGCACCAACGCCAACCGGTATTCTTCGGGCAGTTCCGCCACCGCCCGGCGCAGATCCCTAAGACTCTCGCTGTCCAGGCAGGCCTCCTCGGGCCCCAAGGCGTCATCCCGCAAACCGGCGCACCTCGTAATTCCATCACCCTCCATGGAGACGCTGCGGCTTCGCTCCCGGCCGCGCTTGCGCTGCAGGTCCATGGAGGTGTTGTAGGCGACCCGGTAGAGCCAGGTGGCAAACGCGGCTCGGAAATTAAAACCCGGCAGTGCGCGAAAAGCCTTGATAAATATCTCCTGGCTGGCGTCACGGGCGTCCTCGGGGGAAGCCAAAACACGCATGGCCAACCCGTATACCCGATCCTGGTACCGGCACACCAGTTCACCGTAAGCCGACGTGTCGCCGCCTTGGGCTTTTTTTACCAGGATTTCATCCGCAACCAATTAAAACTACCTCTTTTCCCCGCCTCTATAACTTTAGACGACGCCGGAACAGCTTTCTTTCCCTTGGTAAAAATAATTACTGCTTTAAATAATAATTATACCAGGGGTTATAATATCACATTATTAACAAGGAGGTATTTTGGTTATGGCACTGGTTCCCTTCGACCCTTTCCGGGCCACCGATGTTGTGCGGCGGGAGATGGACCGGTTCTTCACGCCATTTTGGAGTGATTTGCGGAATGAGTTCACCGGCCCCCGGGTTGACGTGTACGAAACCGGGCAGGAAGTGGTGGCCCTGGCCGAGATCCCGGGGGTGGAAAAAAAGGATGACATTGATATTGATATCCGGGACAATATGTTGTCCATCACCGGCGTAACCAAACGAGCCAACGAGGTTAAAGACCACGACCGCTTCCACCGCTCCGAAAGGTTTTACGGCCGTTTTCAGCGCAGCGTCACCCTGCCGGCCCATGTAAGCTCCGAAGGAGTAAAGGCCAGCTATCGCAACGGAGTGCTGGAAGTCAGAATGCCCAGAAAAACCCGGGAGCAACAACGCACCATAGATGTGGAATGGCACTGATATGCCGGGGCAAATGGCCCCGGCTCTGTTTTATATGCAAAGCGGGACGCATATTGGAGGTTGGAAGTTAAAGGAAATAGGCAAGACCGATTTCCACCACGCCCACAGCCCGACTTATGAATGTCCCCATGTATGAGTCCGTCCGACAAGGCGGACTTTTTATTCCCGCAAACGGGATAAAATATGCAAAAGTTAGCAATAATACTACTGAATAA
>JAKSCU010000183.1 GCA_022360435.1 Bacillota bacterium | reverse complement strand
GAAAGCGAGCAACTCGCTGCTCGCTCCGCTGAACTCATACTGCCCGCAGCTAACGCCGCCCAGCCGGGTGAGTTGCACGGAAAAGCCGTCGCTGACAGCGTGTCCGTGAAAAGGAGCAAAGGTTTTTCGCACTGCGTGATAATCGGCCGATGGATCCGCGAAGTCTTTCGGGATTGCATCGATAATCGCATTGAGTTCGTCGCTGACGGCCATGGCAGCCTCCTGTTAGAGTCAGTTGTCGATTCTACACGGTCAATGTAAATCCTGAAAAAATAATAATTAACAATTAGTTAGAAACAGTTTGTACCGTATCTTTTAAAGGGCATGTTATTCTTACCGAGGGAATAACAAGAGGAAAATCCAATGTCGGAATTTCGGATTGATGACCTGGCCAATCCAATCTTGAGCGACATTCAGAGAGCCGCCGTGGACTATGGGGAAACCCTGACGGTGGATTTATCTCCCGCTTCAATTATGCGCGAGGCCGCGCACAAGACGGGCCTCGATAACTGGGGCGCGACGGATTTTATCGAGCGCCTGCAGTTACTCTGCGATGAATGGAATAGTGACGAAGGCCTGACCGGTATCGGCCGGTTGAGTTTGCGCAATAAACTGTTGCAGCACGCCACCAGTCGCCTGCTGATTCACGACCAGTTCACGCGACATCCAGAGATTCGCAATATCCAAATTGACAAGCCGATTATCGTCGCCGGTCTGCCGCGGTCGGGCACTACCCACCTGTTGAACCTGATGGCATCAGACTCCCGCCTGCGCTCGCTACCGCTGTGGGAGTCCTACGAGCCGGTACCCATGCCCGGCGAAGGCCTGTTGGAAGATGGCACCGATCCACGCTACCAGCGATGTGCCGATGTCTGGGCGACGATGCAACAAATGACCCCTCACCTGGCGGCGATGCACCCGATGAATCCCGACCATATTCATGAGGAACTGGAACTGATGGGGCCGAACTTCGGCTCGTACAACTACGAGTGGCTGTGCCATTCCCCCCGTTGGCGCGATGCCTACTACGCCGAAGATCAAACCTACCAGTACGAGTATATGCGCGATGTGCTGAAACTGCTGCTGTGGCAACAGCGCGATTCCGATCGCCCCAGCCGCTGGGTGCTCAAGTGCCCGCAGCACCTCGAGCAACTCCCCGTTTTGCACAGGGTATTCCCCGACGCGACCATCGCGATCACCCACCGCGATCCGGTTTCGGTTATCCAGTCCGCGGTGACCATGTTGGCCTACGGCCAACGGATTAATCGCAAGCAGGTTATGACTGCTGAGTTGTTGCAGTACTGGAATGAGCGCGTCGCGCACCTGTTGCGCGCCTGCACCGAGGATCGCGCCGGCCTGCCCGAGGCGCAAACTATCGATGTGCCTTTTCACGAGTTGATCGACGATGAAATAGCCTGGGTAGAGAAGATCTATACCAAGGCCGGGCTGCAAATGACCGATCGGGCGCGGACCCAGCTGAGTCGATTTGTGGATGACCGCAAGGGTGAATACGGCCGCGTTATCTATGACCTCAAGGGGCAGTTTGGCGTTGACCCGGACTCGCTGCGCGAGTCATTTAAATTCTACTATGACGCTTTCCCGGTCAAGCGGGCTAGCGGATAACCAACAAACTGAGAGATTGACGATGAATAATGTTGCGAACTTTGACTTCGATGGCGCGAAAGTGCT
>JAKSCU010000092.1 GCA_022360435.1 Bacillota bacterium | reverse complement strand
CCCTTTTTACTAAATATAATAATTAACCATGTGTTCACATTACAACGCATCCCAAGCGAAATGATAAAAAAAGGGGGCAAACGGCCCCTAAAAACAAAATAAAAAAGTTTGATTTTTTTGAATAATTTTATTATTGTACATATAACAATTATTTATTTAACTTAATAAATATAATTTATTAATAGCATGTGTTTTTAATAAAAATCCTTTATGGCAGGTGAGTGGCCATTAAACTGCGTGAAGTAAAGCGTATACTGGACGCTGACATTATAGCCGGCGAAGGAATGCTTGACACCCAAATCAGTTCCGGTTTCGGATGCGACTTAATCAGCGATTCCCTTTGTTTTTCCAGACCCGGCTGCCTTTTATTAACCGGGCTTACCAACATCCAGATTATCCGCGTGGCCAACATGATTGAGGCCAAGGCTATTGTTTTTGTCCGGGGCAAAAAGCCGGGGCGGGAGATTATTAAGCTGGCCGGCCAAAAACAGTTGCCATTGATGATAACCAGGCGGTTTTTGTTTGAGAGTTGCGGGCTGTTGTATCAACACGGGTTACGGAGTTCGTAACCGGGCCGGGGAGTGTTACATATTGGATTTAAAGTTTGGTGTTATGGGCATGGATTTTACCCGGGCCGGGGAAGCGTCGGTCAAAATAAAAAACGCCCTGCAGTTGGTGGGTATGGAGGTGGAAACCATCAGAAAGGCGGTCGTCGTGGCCTATGAAGCCGAGTTGAACATCGTAATTCACGCCCGGCAGGGCACCCTCACCGCCCGCGTGCAGCCGGACCGGGTGGAAATACTGGCTGTCGACGCAGGGCAGGGTATTCCGGATATTGCACTGGCCTTGCAGGAAGGTTACTCCACAGCGCCCCCCCATATACGTAAAATGGGCTTTGGCGCCGGTATGGGCCTGCCAAATATCAACCATTGCTCCAATCAATTGGAGATAAAATCCAAAGTTGACTCGGGAACAAGGCTAAAGGCAATAATTTTCAATCACAAAAGTGGTGAGTAAAATGGCCGAATTTATCCACTCCGTCATGCTCGACCTGGATAAGTGCAAAGGTTGCACCAACTGCATCAAACATTGTCCCACGGAAGCGATTCGCGTGCGCGAGGGCAGCGCCCGGATTATCAAGGAAATTTGTATTGATTGCGGAGTATGTATCCGGGTTTGCCATAACCGGGCCAAGTTGACCATTACCGATACCCTTGAACAACTGAACCGGTACGGGCATACCATTGCTCTGCCCGCGCCGTCACTTTACGCCCAGTTTGAGCCACATGTAATGCCCGATCACGTGCTGGGCGCCCTGCTGGACCTGGGCTTTGACGAAGCTTTTGAAGTGGCGGTGGGAGCCGAGGCGGTTTCCGTCCACTTGAACCGCTACCTCGCGGAACCGCGCCCCAGACCCATGATCTCTTCGGCCTGCCCGGCGGTGGTGAGGTTGATGCAGGTACGATTTCCGGGTTTGCTGGAACATATTGTGCAGGTGGACACTCCCATGGAAGTGGCGGCTCGCATGGCCAGGGAAAAATCCATGCGGGAGCACGGCTTTGCCGACGATGAAATAGGCGTCTTTTTCATCACTCCCTGTCCGGCCAAGGTTACGGCCGTTAAACAACCCTTCGGCGACCGTTCCTGCGTCAACGGAGCTATTTCCATGTCCGCCATTTACGGGGAGCTGTTAAGCCGCATCAATTCCCCGCAGTCGGCTCCGAGCAGCGGCATATCACCGGCCGGGGGCGTGGGGTGGGGCAAAACCGGAGGCGAGAACCACGCCATCAAAGAGCACTCCCTTTTGGCCGTGGACGGTATTCACAACGTGATTAACCTGTTGGAAGAAATTGAGCGAGGAGGGCTGAGGGATATAGATTATATTGAAGCGCAGGCCTGTGCCGGCGGCTGCATCGGCGGCCCCCTGGCGCCCCAGAACCCTTATGTGTCCCGGGTACGCATGGAAAACCTGCTGAAAAAGCTGGCCCAAAAGGAACGGGAGCGCCCGGAATTCCCCACCGACCCCGGGTACTACCTGCTGCCAAAACCCATTTTGCCCCGCCCCGCTCTTAAGTTAAGCCAGGACATCGACCAGGCCATCGACATGCTGAAAGAGGTGGAGACAATTACCGCCGATCTGCCGGGTCTGGATTGCGGTTCCTGCGGCTCACCCAGCTGCCGCGCCCTGGCCGAGGATATTGTCCGGGGCTACGCGGAAACATCCTTCTGTGTGTTCAAACTGCGGGAAAAACTACAGCTTCTGGCCCGGGAGATTGTCGACCTGTCGCTTATGCAGCCGCCGGCCATGGGGCGGGAGAAGGCAAACGGCGGCGAGGAGGACGATAAACAATGAGTCTGTGGGACAGAATAATCACTTCCCTGGAGGCGACCCTGCTCACCGGTCGCCACACATTACAGCGCCAGGTCAACGGCGCTTACTGCGGCGACCTGCTAAGCGACGTTTTGGCCCGCGCCTTGCCCGGCAATCTGTGGATCACAATCCACCGGCACCGCAACATAGTGGCGGTGGCCACCCTGGTCAACCTGAGCGGCATCATTATTACGGGAAACCGCGCGCCCGAACCCGACGCCCTGGAATCAGCCGAAAAAGAGTGCATCCCTTTGCTTACAACGCCCTTGAATAATTTTGAAACTTCGGGAAAACTGCACGACTTATTCTCAGATTATTCCAAGTCAAAATATTTTAATCTTTAAGTTTTTGCAGTAATCAAGCCCAATTTAAAGGAGGTACCCATAATGTCCAACGGATGCGCATGCCACGCCGGGCTGGCCCCGGAACATCTCGCCGAGGTGGGAAAACTGCTGGAACCCTACCGCGGCCAGCCCGAAAGCTTAATCCAGGCGCTGCATAAAACGCAAAACGTGGTGGGCTACCTGCCCCGGGAAATTCAGGTTCGGGTCGCCAAAGAACTGAACGTGCCCCTGTCCAAGGTTTACGGGGTGGTTTCCTTTTACGCTTTTTTCACCACCAAACCCAAGGGCAGGCACCAAATCAGCATTTGTGCCGGAACAGCCTGCTATGTCCGCGGCGCCAGCCGGTTGCTCAACCAACTGACCGAGGACCTGGGGGTTGAACCCGGAGATACCAGCCAAGACGGGGAATTTTCCCTGGACGTGGTCCGCTGCTTGGGCGCCTGCGGTTTGGGGCCGGTGGTAACCGTGAACGACGACGTGTACGGACGGGTGCGAAAAGAAAAGCTGGCCGGCATTATCTCCAAGTACAACGGTGAGTGAACATTATGGAAGATTTGGCCCAACACATACTGGACATCGCCATCAATTCCCTGGAAGCCGGAGCCACCCGGCTGGAAATTGTTCTGCGGGAAGACATCGCGGCCAATGTGCTGTCTTTCAAGGTGTTGGATAACGGGCGTGGTATAAGCGAAAGTGACGTGCCCAAAATGCTGGACCCGTTTTACACCACCAAAAAGCACAAAAGCGTGGGATTAGGCATTCCCCTGCTTCAGGAGACAGTCAGTAAGTGCGGCGGCACACTGGAAATAAGCGCCCTTCCTAATCGCGGCACCCGGTTGAAAGCCGCCTTCCCCCACGACCATCTGGACCGCGCGCCCCTGGGCGATATCGCGGCCACCCTGGTCGCCGTTATTGCCGGCAACGGGCTGCTGGAGCTTAAGTACAGCCATCATTACAACAAAAAGTTATTTACCTTTAACACCAGTGATTTAAAACCCCGCGCCGGCGGCATACCGCTGCAAACCACCGAAGTGTTGGGGTTGCTGGCCGAATATTTAACCGCAAATATAACCGAACTAAGGAGGGAAAACATTGAAGAATGTGGCGGAATTGGATCAACTGCGCCAAAAACTGCAGCGGGAAATGAATGTGCGGCAAAAAGAACACCAAGTGACCGTGTCGGTAAGCATGGGCACCTGCGGTATCGCGGCGGGCGGGCGGGAAGTTGTGAAGGCCGTATTGGAGGAACTTAAGGAGCAGGGGGTGAAGGACGCCGCCCTGACCCAGACCGGTTGCGCCGGCCTGTGTCGGCACGAGCCCTTAATGGAAATTATAAGCAATGACGCAAAAACAACTTACTTCAATGTTGACCGCAACAAAGCCAAAGAGATAATCAAGAAACACCTGGTGGCGGGTGAAATAATAGAGGAATGGACCAATCCCCCAAAATAACCGGATTTAAAAGCCAAGGAGGACAACCTAATGGAAATGTACAGGTCACATGTACTGGTTTGCGCCGGGGCGGGTTGTATATCCTCGGATTGCAAAACTGTGCAGGCGGCAATGCTTGATAATATTGATAAGTACGGGCTCGGTCAAGAAGTAAAGCTGGTGGAAACCGGCTGTATGGGGCCTTGCGACTTGGGGCCGGTGCTCGTCGTGTACCCGGAGGGCGTGTTCTACCGCCGGGTCACCCCCGAGGGCGCCGCCCGAGTGGTCGAAGAGCACTTGCTTAAGGGACGTTTGGTCGAGGACATGGTCTACCGTTCGAATGACCAGTTAATGGTGCCCAAGATTGAGGAAATCGAGTTTTTTGCCAAACAGAGGCGCATCGCCCTACGCAACACCGGTCAAATCGATCCCGGCCGGATCGAGGAGTACATCACCCGCCAGGGATACGCCGCTCTGGGCAAGGCCTTGACCGAATACACGCCCGAGCAAATCATTGATGAGATCAAAAAATCCAACCTGCGCGGCCGGGGCGGCGGCGGTTTTCCCACCGGGCTCAAGTGGGAGTTTACCGCCAAGGCCCCGGGAAAACCCAAATATGTCGTGTGCAACGCCGACGAAGGCGATCCCGGCGCGTTTATGGACCGCTCCATACTCGAGGGCGACCCGCACAGCGTGATTGAGGCCATGGCCATCGCCGGCCGTGCGGTCGACGCCGCCCAGGGCTATATCTACGTGCGGGCCGAGTACCCCCTGGCCGTGGAGCGACTGACGCAAGCGATTGGGCAGGCCCGTAAATACGGGCTGTTGGGCAAGGCCATATTCGGCACCGACTTCGACTTCGACCTTGAGATCCGGGTAGGCGCCGGGGCTTTCGTCTGCGGCGAGGAAACGGCGCTGCTGGCCTCGATCGAGGGCCTCCGGGGCGAGCCCCGGCCGCGGCCGCCGTTCCCGGCCAGCCAGGGCCTGTTCAATAAGCCCACCTTGCTCAACAACGTGGAGACCTACGCCAACATCTGCCCGATTATCCTCAAGGGCGGCAAGTGGTACGCCTCCATCGGCACCGAAAAAGGCACCGGAACGAAGGTATTCGCTTTGGCCGGCAAAATCAGCAATACCGGTCTGGTCGAAGTGCCGCTGGGCACATCGCTGGGCGAGATCGTGTACGACATCGGCGGCGGTATCCCCCAAGGCAAAAAGTTCAAGGCGGCGCAAACCGGCGGCCCGTCCGGCGGCTGCATTCCCGCCGCCCATCTGAGCGTCCCCGTGGACTACGATACGCTGGCTGAACTGGGTACAATTATTGGTTCCGGCGGACTCGTGGTCATGGATGAGGATACCTGCATGGTCGATCTGGCGCGCTATTTCATCGAGTTCTGTCAGGAAGAATCGTGCGGCAAATGTTCGCCATGCCGGATCGGCACCAAGCGGATGCTGGAGTTTCTCACCCGCATCGCCCATGGTTACGGCCGCGAAGGCGACATCGAGCTGCTGGAGGACCTGGGCAATCAAATCAAGCAATCGGCCTTGTGCGGTCTCGGCCAGACCGCGGCCAACCCGGTGCTCAGCACCATCCGATACTTCCGCGACGAATACGTAGCCCACATCCGCGATAAGAAGTGCCCGGCCTCGGTATGCGCGTCTCTTTTCTCGTCGCCGTGCGGCAACACGTGCCCGGCCGAGGTCGATGTGCCCATTTACATCGACCTGATCCGGCAGGGCAAATTACGCGAGGCGTACCTCGAGGTGCGGCGCGAAAACCCGCTGGCGGTGGTTTGCGGCCGTGTTTGCAATCACCCCTGCGAAACCAAGTGCCGCCGCGAGCAGTTAGACGAGCCCATCGCCATCAGGTCCTTGAAGCGGATGGCCGGCGACTGGGTCATGGAACACGACGGCGGCCTGCCGGTTTCCGGCACCAGGGCCAAAACCGGCAGGAAAGCGGCCGTGATCGGTTCGGGCCCGGCCGGCCTAACCGCCGCGTATTATCTGGCCAAGGCGGGGCACACAGTGACCGTGTTCGAGGCCCTGGACGTCCCGGGGGGCATGTTGGCGGCAGGGATTCCCGCTTACCGCCTGCCCAAGGACAGGCTGGCGGCCGAAATCGAGGCTATCCGGGGCATGGGCGTGGAGTTTAAGACCAACTGCCGCCTGGGCCGCGACATTACTATCGAGCAGCTCAAAGCGGAAGGATACGAAGCTGTGTTCCTGGCCATCGGCGCCTGGCAGGATCAAAAACTCGGCCTGCCCGGGGAAGATAAGGAAGGCGTGATGCAGAGCCTCGACTTCCTGCGCCGGAGCAACACCGGCCGGACCCCGGACGTCGCCGGCAAACGGGTGGCCGTGGTCGGCGGCGGCAACGCCGCCATCGACGCGGCCCGTTCCTCCCTGCGTCTCGGAGCGGCGGAAGTCACCATCGTGTACCGGCGGCGGCAAGAGGACATGCCGGCAAACAGACAGGAGATCGCGGATGGGGTGGCCGAAGGCGTCAAGGTCGAGCCGCTGGTCAGCCCGTTGGCGGTCCTCGGCAACGGGCAAGTGGAAAAGCTGCGCTTGCAGCGAATGGACCTTGGCGAGTTCGACGCCGGCGGCCGGCGCCGGCCATTTCCGATTGAAGGCGCCACTTACGACCTGCCGGTGGACCTGCTGGTCTCCGCCGTAGGCCAGTTGGTGGATGACGCATCGTTAGCCGGCGAAACCGTCCTCGATCGGGGCCGGGGCAGCCGGGTCCTGGTGGACCAATTGACCAACGCCACCAACGCCCAGGGTGTATTTGCCGGCGGTGACTGCGTAACCGGGCCGGACACAGTCATTGGCGCCATCGCCCAGGGGAAACGGGCCGCGGCCGCCATCGACAAATACCTCGGCGGCGCCGGCGAGGTGGTCGACGAGTCGCTTTATGAGCGCCAATTGAGCGGCCCTATCGTGGAGGAACATCTGTCCCGTGAGGAGATGCCAATGTTGGCACCGGCGGCGCGTTGCGAAGGGTTTGCTGAGGTTGAGCTGGGCTTTGACCTGAAAAAGGCCCTTGCCGAAGCCACCCGGTGTCTCCGCTGTGACGTCAAAGAGCCCCTATAGCGAGCAAGGCGGCGGGACGAACATGAAGCCCATTTTGTTTAAATGAAATTGCAAGTGACACCGGCGTGAACTTTTTAAGATAAATGGAGGAATACTTATGTCCCATATAACACTGACCATGGACGGCATCACGGTCCGGGCGGAACCGGGCGCCACCGTGCTGGAAGCCGCCGGGCAAGCGGGAATTAAAATACCCACCCTGTGCTACCTGGCGGAGCTGACCAGTACCGGCGCCTGCCGCGTCTGCCTGGTGGAGGTGGAGGGCGCCCGGACACTGCAAGCCTCCTGCGTCACCCCGGTCAACGACGGCATGGTGGTGCGCACCAATACGGCCTCGGTACGTCGGGCCCGCAAGTTAAACCTGGAGCTGATCATGTCCAACCACCCCCAGGAATGCCTGACCTGTCCCCGCAGCACCAACTGCGAATTGCAGCAACTGGCGGCGGAACTGGGAGTTAGCGAGCTGAAATTTGCCGGAGACATGCCACCCCACGAAGCGGATGTTTCCAGCCAATCGCTGGTGCGAGACCCCCGTAAATGCATACTCTGCCGGCGCTGCGTCAGCATTTGCGAACAGGTGCAGCAAGTGGGCGCAATCGCCCCCCAGGAGCGGGGTTTTGACACCATCGTCGCCCCGGCATTCCTGGAGCCCCTGGGTGACACGAACTGTGTCAACTGCGGCCAATGCGCGCTGGTTTGCCCCACCGCGGCCATCCATGAAAAAAGTCAAACCGCGGCGGTGTGGGCCGCCCTGGCGGACCCGAACAAACACGTGGTGGTGCAAACCGCCCCGGCGGTCAGGGTAAGCATCGGCGAAATGTTCGGCCTGGAACCGGGCAGCGTGGCCACCGGCAAACTGGTGGCGGCATTAAAAAGGCTGGGGTTCGACAAGGTTTTTGACACCGATTTTACAGCCGATTTGACCATCATGGAAGAATGCAGCGAATTGCTCAAACGCCTGCATGAAGGCGGCAAACTGCCGCTGATTACTTCCTGCAGCCCCGGCTGGATCAAGTTTATCGAGCATTTTTACCCGGATATGCTGCCCCATCTTTCCACCTGCAAGTCTCCCCAGCAGATGTTCGGCGCTCTGGCCAAGACATATTACCCTGCCCGGGCCGGCATTGATCCGTCTGAAATTTACGTAGTTTCCATCATGCCATGCACCGCCAAAAAATATGAGGCGGCCCGGGACGAAATGAACTGCAGCGGTCACCGTGACGTCGACGTGGTGCTGACCACCCGGGAATTGGGCCAGATGCTCAGGGAAGCCGGCATTGATTTTACGTCCCTGGCCGATGAAGAATACGACGCTCCCCTGGGCATGTCCACCGGCGCGGGCGTCATTTTCGGGGCCACCGGGGGCGTCATGGAGGCGGCGCTGCGCACGGCTTACGAACTGGTAACCGGCGAAACCCCGCCCTCTTTGGATTTTAACGAAGTGCGGGGCTTGGCGGGGGTG
>JAKSCU010000240.1 GCA_022360435.1 Bacillota bacterium | reverse complement strand
TATGCGTTTAAAAAAACGCACTTTTTTATACTTTAGGAAAATATACCTTGCCATATGGCAAGGGCAAATAAAAAAAGCATCAAAAAGCGCACGCAAGAATTGAATGAGCGTGTTTTTTTTGGCGAAAGAAGCATATCCAGAGTTAAAACCCTGGATATGGCGTAATCATATATCTGTTTTAGCAGCGCCGTGCTTGGTCATCACCTCGGCGCGTCCGCGAATCTTGATAGCTGAAGTGTGCTCCGTAAACTGAGCAATCATTATTTCACCCTTGTCCAGTTTTTCGGAGTGGTGGAACTTCGTATCCCGACCCCGGGTCAGCCCTATTATGGTCACCCCGTTTTCCAGGGCTTTGATTACAATATATTCCCCGCCTATTTCACAATTTGTGGTCATTGTTTCACCCCACGGCATTATTGATCTATATGAGCCATGATAACATAGAGCCATCGGTTTGACAAGTTATGCCATGCAGAGGGGGCAGGAGGACCCCACCTCCCCGCGCTCTTTATTTTTCCACCATTTTCACCCGCTGGGGGCCCAGCAGCCGGGTCAATTCCTCCTCCACGCCGGTGCCAGGGTCAACCCAAAAACGGCGGTCGGCGCGGGCCAGTTTTTTGGTCTCGGAGAAATAAAGATAAACCGGGCATTCCCCCGGGTAGGAACAAAGCACTTGCTGAATCCTGGCCACCATGCCGCCGGACACTTCGTCCAGTTTAAGGTAGAGCTCGCCGTATTGCTGTTTGCCCAATGGCTTAACGCTGTTGACTATTATTTTAATATCGTCGCCATTTAGTCCGGTTACCCCGCTTACCAGCACGGCCGCGTCGGCTTTCAGCAGTGCGGCGCATTCCCGGTACGTGCGGGGGAACACCACCAGTTCCACCAGGCCGGTCAAATCCTCCAGGCTGGCGAAAGCCATGTTTTCGCCCCGCCGGGTGGTGATGTTTTTAACCCCGGATATCAACCCGCCCACCAGCACCTCGGAGCGTTCGTCCAGTTCGGACAGACCGGCCAGTTGGTGAGTGGCGTTGCGCTTGATTGCTTCCCGGTATTCGGAAAGCGGGTGTCCGCTTACATACAAACCCAGCGCCTCTTTTTCCAGGGCCAGCATATCCGCCGTCGGGTACTCCTTGATGTTGGGCATTTCAATATTAACGGTGCTCTTAACCTCCTCCCCCCAAAAGTCCAGCAATGAAAGCTGTCCGTTTTGCCGGTCTTTTTGCGACACCTGGGCCAATCCCAGGCCGGCCTCCGCCACCGCCATCATTTGGGACCGGAAATGTTCCAGGGAATCCAGAGCGCCGCTTTTAATAAGATTCTCCAACACCCGGCGGTTAATTACCCGGGTGTCAAGTCGCTGGCAGAAGTCGGCGAAGGACATGTAGGGCCCCCCCTGCTCCTTGATTTGGATGATGGACTGCACCGCGCCCAGGCCGACGTTTTTGATGGCCGCCATGCCGAACCTGATTTTATCCCCGTGCACCGTAAAGTCCACGCCGCTGGTGTTGACGTCCGGGGGCAGCACGTCTATGTTCATACGCCGGCATTCCTCGATATAAAAGGCCACTTTGTCAGTATTGTCCCGGACCGAGGTTAGCAGGGCGGCCATGTACTCAACCGGATAATTGGCCTTCAGGTAGGCGGTCTGGTAAGAAACCATGGCGTAAGCGGCGCTGTGGCTCTTATTGAAGCCGTACCCGGCGAAATATTCCATTAGGTCGAAAATTTGGCCGGCCACCGTGCTGTCCACGCCGTTTTTTTCCGCGCCGGCCACAAATTGGGCCCTAAGGCCGGCGATTATTTCCGGCTTTTTCTTGCCCATGGCCCGGCGCAGCATGTCGGCCTCGCCCAGGGTGAAACCCGACAGGTCGCTGGCGATGCGCATGACCTGCTCCTGATAAAGGATGACTCCGTAGGTGTCCCTTAGAATGGGTTCCAGTTTCGGGTGCAGGTAGGCCGCCTTCTTCTCCCCGTGTTTGCTCTTGATAAAATCTTCCACCATGCCGCTGCCCAACGGCCCGGGCCGATAAAGGGCCACCAGGGCCACTATGTCCTCAAAAACCTCGGGCTTCAATTCCCGCAGTATGGCCCGCATGCCGCTGCTTTCAAGCTGGAACACCCCCACGCCGTCGCCGCGGCCCAGCAGCTCAAAGGTGTTGGGATCGTCCAGGGGTATGGCCTCGATATCTATTGTATTACCCCGGTTTTGCCGGATCATGCCGGCGGCGTCGGCGATTACCGTCAGGGTGCGCAGTCCCAGCAAGTCCATTTTTAAAAGCCCCAGTTCCTCCACCTGATCCTTGGCGAACTGGGTGGTCAGCGGGCCGTCGGAAGCCTTGTACAAGGGCAGGTAATGGGTCAGGGACTGCCTGGTGATCACCACCCCGGCGGCGTGGGTGGAAGCGTGCCGGGGCATTCCTTCCAGCAGGGAGGCGGTGTCAATTAATTTGTGTATCTGCTCGTCTTGGTGGTAAAGCTGGTTTAAATCCGGCGAATCCTGCAGGGCTTTTTCAATGGTAATGTGCAGTTCGGTGGGCACCAGCTTGGCGATGCGGTCAACTTCGCCGTACGGTATGCCCAGCGCCCGGCCCACGTCCCTGATGGCGGCCCGGGCCGCCATGGTGCCGAATGTGGCTATCTGCGCCACCCGGTCGGAACCGTACCTGTCGGCCACATAATCAATAACCTGGCCGCGTTTTTCAAAGCAAAAATCAATATCGATATCCGGCATGGACACCCGTTCCGGGTTGAGGAAACGTTCAAAAAGCAGCCCGTAGCGCAGCGGGTCGATGTTGGTTATGCCCAGGGCGTACGCCACCAGGCTGCCCGCCGCCGAACCGCGACCCGGACCCACCGGAATGCCTGATTTCCTGGCAAAGTGGATAAAGTCCCACACAATTAAAAAATAGGTTGAATAGCCCATCTGCTTGATTACTTTTAATTCAAATTCCAGCCTTTGTCCCACGGTGTCGTTTATTTCACCGTAGCGCCATTTAACGCCGTCCAAGCATAATTCCCGCAGGTAGGAATCCGGGGTATGCCCGTCGGGCACCCGGTATTCGGGCAAATGCAGATTGCCGAATTCCAGCTCCACGTTGCACCGGTCGGCGATGACGGAGGTATTGCGCAGGGCGTCCGGCAATTCACCGAACAGCAGGTTCATCTCCCGCCCGTCTTTAAGGTAAAACTCCATGGACTCGAACTTCATCCGGCCCGGTTCCTCCACCGTCTTGCCGGTCTGAATGCAAAGAAGCACATCCTGCATTTCCCAGTGGTCACGCAGTACGTAATGCACGTCATTGGTGGCCACCAGCGGGATGCTGCTTTTCTTGTGCAACTCCAGCAGCCCCCGGTTGGCGGTCTTTTGTTCCGCCAAGCCGTGGTCCTGCATCTCTAGGTAAAAATTATCCCGGCCAAATATATCCAGGTACTCGGCGGTGCTTTGGGCCGCCTGATCCGGATTGCCGTTTATGATATGAGTAGCCGCTTCTCCGGCAATGCAGCCGCTCAAGGCGATTAAACCCTGGCTGTGGGCGGCGAGCAGTTCCTTGTCCACCCGCGGCTTATAGTAAAACCCTTCGGTAAACCCCAAGGAAACCAGTTGCAGCAGATTTCGGTAGCCGGTGTCATTTTCAGCCAGCAGCACCAGGTGGTAAAGGTTGTCGTCCACTTTGGGCGTGCGCTGGTGACGGGTGCGCGGGGCCACGTATACCTCGCACCCCAGGACGGGCTTGATGTTCTGCTTTTTGCAGGCTTTGTAAAAGTCCACCGCGCCGTACATGACTCCGTGGTCGGTGATGGCCAGTGACTGCATGCCCATGCCGGCGGCGGCCTCCACCACTTTTTTAATCCGGGCGGCGCCGTCCAGCAAGCTGTATTCGGTGTGCACGTGAAGGTGGACAAAATTGTTGTCGGGGCTGTTTTTGGCTGACATGCTGTGGACCCTCCACATTTATCGGATTTTTGTCAAAATAAAAAACCCCTCTCTCAAGGGGAATTTTATCCTAAAATAAGGCCGGGCACAATCGCTAAAGTTCTATTTGGTATTGTTTAATTTTTTTATACAGCCAGGCCCTGGATATACCCAGCAGCCGGGCGGCCCGCAGCTTATTGCCGCCGGTTTCTTCCAACGCCTCCAGCAGGGCTTCCTTTTCCACGTTCTCCAACAGTGCGGGCAGGCTTTTATCACCGCCGGATTGCTTGTGGGATCCTTTTTGCTTAACCAGATATTGGGGCAGGTGCTTTAATTCTATTCTGTCGTTTTCCACCAGGTTGAAGGCCCGCTCGATTACGTTTTCCACTTCCCGGACGTTGCCGGGCCAGTTATAAACTTCAAAAAAACCGGCCACATCACTGTCAAGCTGTTTGACCTTGAGATTGAACTCCCGGTTGAAACGATTGATGAAATGGTTGGCCAGTTTCAGCACATCTTCCCTTCTGTCCCGTAAAGGGGGGATATTTATGTTGACAACATTCAGCCGGAAATACAGGTCGTTCCGAAATTTCCCCTCGTTGAGAAGTTCCGTCAAGTTGCGGTTGGTGGCGGCGACCACCCGCACGTTAATTCTTTTGGTGCACCGGTCGCCCAGCCTTTCAATCTCTTTTTCCTGCAGCACCCGCAGCAATTTGGCCTGCATGGACAAGGGCATATCGCCTATCTCGTCCAGGAATATTGTGCCATTGTCGGCCAGTTCAAATTTTCCGATCTGGCCGCCTTTTCTGGCTCCGGTAAAAGCGCCCTCCCGGTAGCCGAAAAGCTCCGACTCCAACAGGTTTTCCGGCACCGCCGGGCAATTGACCTTGACGAATGGTCCGTCCCGGCGGGGCGAATGGGCGTGAATGGCATGGGCAAAAAGTTCCTTGCCGGTTCCGCTTTCTCCGGTAATCAGCACCGTGGAGGGTCCACGGGCCACCCGGCGGGTCAAATCCTTGAGCCGGCTGATGGATTTGCTGGCGCCAATAATTTCGCTCAGCTTGTAGCGCGCCCCCTTAACGTCGCCGTCCTTCTGCCGGCGGAAGTGCTGATGGGCGGCGGATGCCAGCTTATCCAATCCCTGAAATACAAATTTGTTGACGGCGCCCTCAACCTTGCCGTTCATAATAACCGGGTAGCGGCTGACCAGCATTTTTTTGTCGCCCCACTGCAGCAGTTCATTATGCTGCGAGGAGCCGTTAATATGGGTCATGTTCATCTGTATGTCCGGCATCACTTCGGTGACGTGCCGGTCCAACACATCGGTGGCGGAAACATTCATTAATTTGGCCATGGCGGGGTTGAGCATGGTTATGCAACCCTGGCCGTTTATGGATATGTAACCTTCGCCGGTGTGTTTGAAAATTGACTCCAGAATTTGTTTTTGCCGGGTGGTTTCCTCCAACTCGGTGGCTATTTGGTGCAATTCGGTGATTTCCTGGGCCACGCCGATGGCCCCGACAACCAGGTTGTTTCTTTTAATGGGCGTACGGTTCACAATGTAAAGGGAGTTGCCCAGCACGAACTTGCGACCGATATGCGCTTTACCGGGTTTTAACACCTTAATCAAGCCGGGGAAAGGAATTATTTCGGATATGGGCCGACCGATAGCCTGGTCGGCGCCCAAGTCGAATAAGCGTTCGCAAACGTGATTGAAAATGGTAATCCGACCGCGGTGATCAACGGCGATCACCAGGTTGGCGATGCTGTTGAACACACTGTCGTCGTAAGGCGCTGAAAAATAGTTGCTGGCGGCGTTGTTTTTCATTACCATTCACTCCCCCCTTGGAGCACGGATAAAAGTTGCGCAATTTAAAATATTTCGCCCAAATAGAATATTCGGCAAATATAGTGTTACTCCTGCTTACACTTTTTTTAAAAATATAGTTTTTTATTTCACAAAATATTCCTGCGGGTATAAATTAATTTAGCCGGGGCTTTTTGAGGATGCTTATGGTGTTTACTTCATGCCGGTAAAACCGTTTTGTCGTAAAGCCTCGTACAGCACGATGGCCACCGAGTTGGATAGATTTAGAGAACGGGCCTGGTTGAGCATGGGAATGCGTATGCAGCGGTCCCGGTACTTGGTGATAATCTCCTGGGGCAGGCCCGAGGTTTCCCTGCCAAAAACCAAAAAATCATCCGGCCCGTAGCTTGCTTCGGTGTAACAACGGTGGCCTTTGGTGGTGGCAAAGTGAAAATTACCGGCGGGGAAAGCGTTGAGCACTTCCCCAAAGCTGTCGTGATAATGGATATTCAGCAGGTGCCAGTAATCAAGCCCCGCTCTTTTTAAGTGTTTGTCGTCGATGGAAAAACCCAGCGGTTTGACCAAGTGCAGGTGGCACCCGGTTACCGCGCAAGTCCGGGCAACATTGCCTGTGTTGGCGGGGATCTCCGGTCGTACCAGCACTAGATGCATATTGTTTCCCCCTGTTTTCTGCTTGCCGCGCCACGGGACCGGCCACATCCTTCCGGCATTTATTTGAGGAACCCGGCCCAGGGGCAGTATTCCTTTACCGCGCATCCTTTGCAGTCGGGTTTGCGGGCCGTGCAGGTGGTTCGGCCGAATTGTATAAGACGATGGTGCCAAAGGCCCAACTCGTCGGCGGGCAGGAGGCGGGTCAAGTCGTCCTCCACCCGGCGGACATTTTTTCCCCGGGAAAGGCCCAGCCGGCGGGCCACCCTGAAAATATGGGTGTCCACAGGGAGGGCGGGTTTGCCAAAGGCGACGTTAAGTATTACGTTGGCGGTTTTACGCCCCACACCGGGCAGTGCCTCAAGCTCCCCCAGGCTGTCCGGCACCCGGCCCCCGTATTTTTCCACCAGGATGCGGGCAGTCTGAATAATGTGCCGGCTCTTGTTGCGATACAAACCGCAAGCCCTGATTGCATCGGCCAGTTGGTCCGGATCCAGGGCGGCGAAGTCCGACGGGGTGTTATACCGAGTAAACAGGCGCGAGGTGGTGATGTTTACCCTCCGGTCGGTGCATTGGGCGGAAAGGATGACGGCCACAAGCAATTCAAAGGGGTTGTTGAAGTGCAGGGTGGGGCCGCCCCCGGAAATTTGTTCGGACAGTATATTTAAAATAATGTTAGTGTGTTTTTTTTTTTTTTTTTTTTCTTGTTTTAAGTACGTTAACCCTTTTATTGGATTAACAGCTCCCGGCTTGTAGTCAACGCCTTGGAAAAAGGCGGGCATGTTCAACCTTGATACACTTGTCCATCACAAAGGCAATACCCGCACGACAGGCCGTTTCAGCCGCCTTGTCGTTAACTATGCCCAGTTGCAGCCAAATTGCCCCGGGGGCCGTCTTTAAAGCTTCTTCCATCACCGGGGGCACTTGTTCGCTGCGCCTGAACACATTCACAATGTCCACTCTGACGGGAATAGACTGAAGGTCGGGGTAGCTGGCTTCTCCCAGCACCTCTTTGGCCCGCGGGTTAACCGGAATAATTCGGTATCCTTGTTCCTGCATGTAAAGGGCCACCTGATAACTGTCCCGGTGTATTTTGTCGGACAGGCCTACCACGGCTATGGTGCGGCCGGGTTGTAAAATTTGGCGCAAGGAACCGTCACCGGGATGCATATACATTTTGCATCACCCCCAACCAAAGTTTAATTTCCACCTGCCGGTATTATAAGGTATTTTTATTTAAGATGGTATTAATACTTTTACCATAATATATGACCCGAGTCCAGGTATTAAAAGTCAAAAAAGCGTACCGTTTTAAACTGTTTTAAGTGTGTTTTTTACATATAGCCGCGCAGTTATCCGAGTTATTAAAAAAGC
>JAKSCU010000096.1 GCA_022360435.1 Bacillota bacterium | reverse complement strand
AGGCGTCTAGAGGATCTTTTAAGAGTCACCCCGATAAAGAAGAGCTCTAAACAGGCCGGGTTTCTCACCCTTCACACCGACGACCACGGCCAGTACTGGGTTAAGCCGATCCGTAACTTCTTTACCGCGGTCGACACCAGTCTCTACAGCCTGGAGTCCCTCGCCGACGAGCTGCGGGACGACCAACCTCTGGCGACGGACGTCGGTGCGGTCTATCGCCGTGTGGCGGCGGTCTACGAACAGTAGTATTGTCGCGGTGTATGGCCACGGAGAAGATCCTAGTGGGAGAGCACTTGTCGCACGTCCGCCTCGGTGACGGTAACGACCTCTTGTTCTCCCACCTTGCTCTGAAGTACGAACCTCAAGGCGCCCTCGGCGCTTTTTTTGTCGTAGTACAGGGCGGCGATCAACCGGTCGACATCGACAGCCTGGGCAGTCGTCCCGCAGAGATCGACCCGTTCAAAGCCGTATCTATCTAAAATCCGCTCCACCCGGGCGAGATAGCCCGCGCTGCAGCGCCCCTGAGTATAAGAGAGCCGAGTCGCACAACGGATTCCCCAGGCGACCGCCTCGCCGTGGGTAAACCGGGACATACCGGTAACCGCCTCAAGAGCGTGGCCGAAGGTGTGTCCGAGATTTAGTACCGCCCGTCCGCCGCCCTCTCGGAAGTCCTCGGAGGCAATCTTTCCCTTAACGGCGAGAGAGCGGCGCACCACCTCTTCGACAACCCGGGGCTCCCGTGAGAGTAGAGAGCTCCCGTGGTCTTCCAGATGCTCTACAAACGTCTCGTCGCTCAACAGAGCGCTCTTTATCACCTCTGCTAGCCCGCTTCTATACTCCCGGTCCGAAAGCGTCGCGACGCACTCAGGAAGGAGAACCAGGGCATCCGCGGGATAGAAGGTACCTACCATGTTCTTGTATCCACCGAAGTCTATGCCGGTCTTTCCGCCCAAAGCGGCATCCACCATGGCTAAAAGCGAGGTCGGTATAAGAATAAGGGTGATTCCCCGGGCGTAGATCGATGCGACAAAGGCCGTCAGATCGCAGACGACGCCGCCCCCGACGCCGACCAGGGAGCCGGACCGCTCGGTTCGCCTCTCTATTAGCTCGGTAAGCAGTCGGTGGACCACCTCCCAACTTTTAGCCGTTTCT
>JAKSCU010000220.1 GCA_022360435.1 Bacillota bacterium | reverse complement strand
TTGCCTTTTGCATCATAACTGTAGAGATATTTGCCCTGTTGGGTGCCGCTCTTTATCTCCATACTCAGCAATCCACCGATACCACCGGGGCCGTAAAGATCTTTGCCCCAGGTGTAGGTGCGCAGCAGCTGGTTGGCATTGTTGCCATCGTAAACGGCAATGATCTGCGAAAAGGGGTCAAACCTGAATGGCACTGTTCATCTTTAGTCCCCCTTAATTGTTAAATCTATCACTCCATAAACAACTCCCATTGCCCCTACAATTAGTAAAAATCCTGCTACTACGTAAATTCTTTTTCCTACGTTATTAAGTGTTTCTCTACCAGGATAAAGCTTACCTATTTGCTCCCTTAAAATATGAGCGTCTAAATCATCCAACATGAAATGTCTCAAAGACTTTAATAAAGCGATGCCAGCTGCGTTAAACAATATTCCTGTTATAATGACAAAGTCTGTAATGCTCATAAAAATCTACCCTCCGTTCGTTAGTGGATATTTCCGAGTAACGTCTCCCGAACTATGATCTCTCTCAACTTCAATCTTACCACAAGCAGGAGCGACTTAGCGGGCTGAGGACAGCAGGATGTGTGACAAACGGAATGCACGAAGTGACCCGGCTTGGCGCATAGCCTGCTGGTTAACGTGGATGATCAGAACGCCGGAAAAAGGTTAAAAATCAGGTTTATACAAAATACAAGGCCTGACCCTTTCAGGAGTCCCCCCGCAGGGGGAGCATCTGGCGGGCAGTATGCTGGTTAGTCATGGATGTCAGGAGTTTCGGAGATGTTGGTTCTTTGATCACCATTTTCACTAGAGATATTCCATTGTGGGAGTATTTTTTTAACCCAGTAGAAAGGTAATGCTACCGGATTAAAAATGACGCAAACAACAGACCACCATATCTTTGAATCCTGATCGATCTTAGAAAACCATAAATCAATAAGTATAATGACAACTCCCACAAAATAGAACTTTTCTACTAGATTGAAGAGCGATCCATTTAAATTAAAATCTATACCAAGTAAAACTACTACCCCGATTATTGGGGATAGTAGAGATACCATTCCGAAAGATATTACTTTAATTTTGTTTATATTTTTAACCATCATCGTCATCTGGAAACCCAATTTGCCATTCAAGTAAATCTCCTCCTGCATCATTTAAAGCTTCATTTGCTTGATTACTAATATCATCCCACATTTGCGATGCAGAAGTTGGAACTCTACTCCACTCTTGTCCGAACACAGCTTCAGCCATTCGACTCATACCTAAACCAAAATCTGCCACACCCTCAACAATAGGAGATGTAATATTATGTATAGTCGATACAGGCCTATAGTACATAGAAGTTGGAACCTTTAAATCATTGGCTGCATTGATAGTGTCCTGAAGTCCAGGTATCGCCTGTTTTAAACCTCCAACAAAATGATCCCATCGATTTTCAATTTTACGCCAATTCGGATCGTCAGATGGAGGTTTAGAAGTAGGTTCTTCAGCTTTAGCTACAGGAATTGCATCCGGTTTTTCTACTTTTATTTGGTCTAAAGGAGTCTCCCCCTTTTGTGACGTCGAAGTATCATTTGCATCTGCAACTTCATTTGCACTTGGCTCAGGATTTTTAGATTCTTCATCCGATTTTTCTTTGTTGTCCGAAGAATCTTCAACATTTTCCTTTTTATCTTCTTCTTTCTCCTCCTTTTTCTTCTCCTCAGGTTTCTTTTCAGTATCTGCCGGCGTATTCTCTACGTCGTTAGTTTCGCTGGGTGTTGTGGAGCTAGTGTTACTACTATCATCGTCATCATCATTCCATTC
>JAKSCU010000093.1 GCA_022360435.1 Bacillota bacterium | reverse complement strand
TTTCCCCAAAACCGAAAAAACCTGGTTGGGGGTTCGGTGTTGTAAGTTGGGGACATTCCTCCAAAGGAGGTGTGTCCCCCCCTTCGGCATAGGATGTTACTTGCTTTCATACTTGAGCAGGCTTATTAACATTCGGGCGGAGAAATTACCCAGCTCCGTTGTTCGCAAGTAAGTGGTACATAATTGAACCACTTTTTATGGTTATGCTTTGCAATTTTAGTACGGCAGAGCCGGGAGACGGTTCCAGCGTTCCCGAAGCGCGGCGACGGGCGTCGGGGTAGACGATGGAGCGAGCCGGCGCAGGGCCGCGGGGCGGATAACTGAAACCCTCCCCGTGTCTTTTTTGTCATGGTACTTTATTTGCAAGCTTTGGTCATTGGGGGGAATATCCATGCGCAGCAGCTATTATATGATGCTATGCCAAAATTCCAAGCGGTAACTGGAAAGGAGTGTATATATGCTGAAAGAAATACGGCTGCATGGCAGAGGCGGCATGGGAACGGTCAAAGCGGCGGAGATATTGGTTTACTCGGCGGTAAAATCCGAAAATTTCGGCAATTCCATACCTTTTTTCGGCTTTGAAAGACAGGGCGCTCCCGTGACGGCATTTGTCAGAATATCAGACAAGCCCATCCGGCCCAAAAATCAGGTTTATAACCCTGATATAGTGGTGGTTTTGGATCCCACCATTATGAACGCGGTGGATGTATTTGAAGGGGTTAAGGAGGGGGCTGTCCTGGTTTTGAACTCGGCGGCGGAAATTAATCAGTTGCAATTACCCGCCGATGTAAAAAGAGCGGGCATTGTCAATGCCGGCAAAATTGCCGAAGAGCTGCTGGGAAGGCCGATAACCAACACAATAATCCTGGGCTGCTTTGTTAAAACAACCGGTCTTGTAAAGCTGGAAAGCGTTTTGGAAAGAGTTGGGGAATTATTTGGGGAGAAGAATGTGGCAGCGGTCAAGCAAGGCTACGACATGACCGCAATTTACCAACTATAGCCGGTGAGGGGGTTTTAAAATGGAGCGAGAGTTTAACTATATTGTTCCCGTGGGGCCTGTTTGGAATGGATTATATTCAATCAACACAGGGGCCTGGAGAACCAAGCGTCCGGTTATGGATAATGATTTATGCGCAGGGTGCGGGTTGTGTTTCTTGTACTGTCCCGTGTTTTCCATTGAAAAGGACGGTTCGGGCCTTGTTATAAATCTATCCCACTGCAAGGGCTGCGGGATATGCGCCCACCAATGTTCCAAGCAGGCTATTACTATGCGGGAAGAGGGAGGTAAATAATGATGCCCCGAGTCGATGTCATGAACGGAAACAAGGCGGCCGCAGTGGGAGCCATGCTTGCCGGGCCGGATATAATCGCGGCTTATCCCATCACTCCTCAAACGCCGCTGGTTGAATACCTTACCCGGTTTGTGGCTGACGGGGAGCTGAATAGCGTAATGAGCGAGGTTGAGTCGGAACACACGGCCATGAGCATATTAACCGGCGCTTCATTGGCCGGGTCGCGGACTTTTACGGCCACCTCTTCCCAGGGTCTGGCACTGATGTATGAACCTTATTTCAGAGCTTCCACTTTGCGCCTGCCCATAGTTATGGGTATTGTGAACAGGGAGATGATATCGCCGCAAACACTTTGGGGATCGCCCCAGGATTCATTGACCCTTAGAGATGCCGGCTGGCTGCAAATTTATGTCGAGGATAACCAGGAAATTCTGGATATGATTATCCAGGCTTATAAAGTTGCCGAGGACAATAGAGTATTGCTCCCCATTAATATTTGCTATGACGGTTTTTACCTGTCACATATGACCGAAAAGGTCAATATTCCCGCCAAGGAGCAAGTCAATGCGTTTTTGCCGGCTTACAAACCGGAACACATTATTTTGGACCCCGAAAGACCCATGGCGGTTGACCCTTTAACCAACGGTCCATTGTTGACCGAGTACCGCCAAAAACATATGGAAGCCCAGCAGAACGCCCTGGGGGTGATAGAGGAAGTTGACCGAGAATATCGGGAAAAATTCGGGCGCGGTTATGGTGGCTTGATAGAAGAATACCGGTGCGAAGATGCCGACGCCCTAATTGTCACCATGGGGTCCATGACCGGCGCCGCCAAGGACGCCGTGGATATGAAGAGGTCGGAGTCACTTAAAATTGGCTTGATTAAAATTAGAACGGTGCGGCCATTCCCGGCCCATAGATTGTTTGAAACCATCAAGGGTAAAAAGGCCTTCGGTGTTGTGGATAGAAACGTATCCTTCGGCTGGCATACCGGTATTTTGTTCCAGGAAACCAGGGCGGCACTATATGAACTGGATGAAAAAGTTCCCTGCGCCGCCTTTGTGGGCGGCCTCGGCGGCGTGGATATAACCGCCCGCCATTTTTGCCGGGCCATAGATCATATATTCCGCTGTGCCGCCGATAACAGGTCCGCAGGTGAAACAATCTGGTTGAAAAGAGAGGACGGGTGAAACCAGTGAGTGTAGTCGATTTTTTGGCCAACAGTGAAGAAATAATTTCCCCCGGCATCTCAGCTTGTGTGGGGTGCAATGTTGAGCTGACCCTCAGAACCGTCATGCGCGTGCTGGGATCAAACACCATTTTCGCCATTCCCCCGGGATGCATGGGCGGGGTGGGCGTCGTCGGCTGGGATAGGCAATCCGGGGCCAAGGTGCCGGTATTTTTCCCGTTGCTTGACAATGTGGCCTCCATGCTGGCGGGAATCAAACTGCACTATGAAAGGGCGGGCCGGAAAGTTAACGTGGCGGCCTTTGCCGGCGACGGCGCCACCGTGGACGCGGGGTTCCAGTGTTTATCGGGGGCGGCGGAGCGGGGAGATAAAATAATCTATATCTGTTATGACAATGAAGGGTATATGAACACCGGCTACCAAAGAAGCAGTTCCACCACCAAAGGCTCCTGGACCAGCACTACACCCGTTGGTGAAGCCAAAAAGGGTAAGGCACAGCATAAAAAAGACTTTCCCATGATCATGGCTATGCACGATATTCCTTATATGGCCACGGCTTCACCGGCCTATATTCCCGACCTGGTCAAAAAAGTGCAAAAGGCCAAGGAGGTGGAAAGCGGGCTGGCCTATATCCATGTGCTCAATCCATGTATAACAGGTTGGGGGGTGAAAGCCGAGGAAAGTATCGAAGTGTGCAAACTGTCGGTGCAAACTAAATTTTTCCCGCTGTACGAAGTGGAAAACGGGATTTTCAAGATTTCCGTCAACGTGAAAAAACCCCAACCCGTAGGTGAATATTTTAAAAAAATGAACAAATTCAGCCACTTAACCGCAGCAGACATCGCAGAGCTGCAAAAACTTGTTGAATTAAAATGGGAAAAATTAGAGAAGCTGGTTTCGGTGGGCGCCACCCGTACCGTTGAAGCAAACCAAGATTGACTATTAGTTCTTCCTGAAAAGTCTTGGTTAGGGGTTTGGACCGGCGCTTGTCCGAAGGCTTGCCGGCTATTTGCACCAAGCTCCTACACATCCTTCCGATAACACCAACCCCTGCGCTGGTTTGTTTTT
>JAKSCU010000357.1 GCA_022360435.1 Bacillota bacterium | reverse complement strand
AGCTCGTCCGCCACCGCCTTGACCATGGAGGAAGCGTCGGTGGCCGGGGTGTGGCAGTGGATGTAGCCCTGGGTATGCACGATGTTGGAGACGCCGGCGCCGGTTCCGCCAATGGGAAACTTGAAGCTGCCGCCGATAAATTTGCGGCTTTCCAGGTCCTTCCTTAGAGGCTCAATTTTTTCCGGAGCGTCCACCATGAATTCGATGTTGTTCCGGGTGGTGAAGCGGACATAACCGTCGCAGTGTTTGTCGGCTATGTCGCAGATTTCACGCACGTGCTGCACGGTCATAAAGCGGGCGCCGCCGCAGCGGATGGTGTACACCCGGCCGCCGTTTTCAGAGTAATGGACCAGTATGCCCGGCTCCAGAATCTCGTGGTGGGTCCACTTGCCGTAGTTCTCCTGGACAACAGGCGGGAAATACTGCCAGAAATGCCTGGGGCCGAGATCGGTGAGCCTGTTCTCCTGTGGATTTTTCGGATCGTATTTGCCCAATCTTTCTGTAGATAACGCCATAACACAAACCCCCTATCTCTTATGCTTGGCCCGGTAATCTTTGATATCCCTGTCCCAACCTCCCGGCACATCCTCTTCCTTCCAGAAGATGTACGGGTTGGACCGAGGCTCCTTAACCATTTGCGGTGCCGGCGGCAGTTCCAAAACTTCCAGGAACTTGGGCAGGCTGTAACGCTGGATCAGTTCGCCCAGGCGTTCGCGGTTCTTGCCTTCTTCCATCCACCATTCCCAAACCTTCTCAATGAATTCCTTGACATTGTCATACGGCGGTTCAGCCTTCATGAAGGGAACGATCATAGTGGACATTTGGGCGCCTTCCAGAATAGGAGCCTTGGCTCCGCACAGGATGGTGATGCCGGTGTCTGTGCCGGGCCGCAGGGCCTTGGGCATCACGTTGATACAATGCATGCAGCGGTTGCACTCGGGGTTGTTTATTTTCAGTTCGCCGTCCTTCATCCACATACATTTGGTGGGGCATAGGTCGAGAACTTCTTTTTTAATATCAAATTTACCCCAATCTCTCCCCTTGAAAGCGCCGCCGTTGGGGGCAATTTCTCCCGCGATGTAAGCCTTGACGGCTTCCTGGTCGATGCGGATATCGTCTCTCCAGGTGCCGATAAAGGACATGTCGGCCCGGGCGATGGAGGCCACGCAGCCGTTGGGGCACCCGTCAAACTTGAACTTGAACTTGTACGGGAAAGCCGGGCGGTGCAACTCGTCCTGATAAAACTGGGTCAATTCATAGCACAGGTCCTGGGTATCGTAGCAGGACCACTCGCAGCGGGCTTTGCCGATACAACATTCAGGCGTGCGCAAGTTGGAACCGGAGCCGCCGATGTCCTGCTGCATTTCATGGGTCAGTTCAAAGAAGATGGGCTCCAGCTGTTCGGTGGTGGTGCCCAGCAGCACCAGGTCGCCGGTGGAACCGTGCAGGTTCATCAAACCGCTGCCCCGATATTCCCACAGGTCGCAGATGGTGCGCAGGTAATCGGTGTTGTAAAACTTGCTGGCCGGCTGGTTGACCCGGATGGTGTGGAAATGGGCGATGGAAGGATATGCTTCCGGCATGTCGGAATAACGGCCGATAACACCGCCGCCGTAACCGAACACGCCCACGATGCCGCCGTGTTTCCAGTGGGTTTCGCCATGATCAAAGGACAGCTCCAATTGGCCGAGCATGTCATCAATAACGTCCCGGTCAATCATCATACGGTCGTCGGCGAGCTTTTTGCGGTGCAGGGCGCCCTGCTTGGCGTCGGACACAAAGCTGGGCCAGGGACCCGATTCCAAATCATCGAGGGCCGGAATGTCGTGCTTGATCTTGAAGTTCTTAAGCTCTTCCTCGGTGTAGTTATTCAGTTCCGCATCAGTGTAAATCCTTATTTTTTGGTAGTTTATTTCTTTCTGCGGTTCTTTGGGTTCAAAAGCCACCTCAATACCTCCTTCAGCTAACTACTAAATTAATACCACAAAATTTTCACGGGTACAATATCATGGTTATAGTTTGGTAGCCTCAATCCACCCCCTTCCGAGACATAAAGAGCATGTTTTGTGATAAAAATAACGCGGGTCAAAATAAATGCCGTTCAGACCGCTAAAATTATCCGCCCGTCACAATGACGCGAAAATCCAGCCCCAAAAAACGTCCCAAAAACGTTTCGCGGGCCAGTATCTACAGCGGGTGGCATTTACACTTTTATCAGGCGTTGCCCTTAAATCAAAATATTCGTTGTTTATTGCGTTTTTCCTTCCCGTCGACACCATTTTTTTAGAATTTCGCTCGCAACAGTAATAATAGAAAGGGCATATCTTTATTCTACTCAATTAACCGGCGGGTTTCCACAGGAATTACCTGTCAGAGTAAAAAAGCGCACTTATTCGGTTCCCCGGAGCGCGCGCTTTTTGATACTCTTATCCTTGAATCCGGCCATAAATATGGCCGGGTATGCTTTCCTAAGAGTAAAACAAAGGAAACAAGCCCTTTTCCAAAAACGGAAAAACGGCTTGTTCCCGCGTTAATATTGGATTTTACATTTTCAGCCGGTTTTAATGGCCGGCAGCGCTTCAACAAGCCGGTCCAAATCATTGAACAATTCGCCTTGGTAATCTTCAATCAGCCCGGCATCGCAAAGTTCGGCCAACCCTGGATCCAGCGGCAGCTTTTCAAGCATGCGCAACCCCGTGGCAGCCAGCAATCCGTCGGTGTGACCGGCGCCGAAGATATTAATCTCCCGCCCGCAATCCGGACAGTGCAGGCAACTCATGTTCTCCACCAGGCCCAGGATGGGTATGTTCATCTGCCGGGCCATGTTAATGGCCTTTTTGACCACCATATTGGCCAGGTCCTGGGGGGAGGTGACAATGACCAGGGCCTCCAGGGGCAGCGATTGCATAACGGTCAGGGGCACGTCGCCGGTGCCCGGGGGCATGTCCACCACCAGGTAATCCAGCCCGCCCCAGGCGACATCGGTCCAAAACTGTTTTACCGCCCCGGCAATGATCGGCCCGCGCCATATTACCGGCTGGTCTTCCTGCTCCAGTAGCAGGTTCAACGACATTACGGCAATGCCTGCCCGAGACATGACCGGATAAAGAAAATTCTCGGCATGCCTGGGATGTTCTTTGAGACCAAACATCTTGGGAATACTAGGCCCGGTGATGTCAGCGTCCAGGATGCCCACCAGGTATCCCTTGCGAGCCAGGCTTAAAGCCGCCAAGGCGGACACCGACGACTTGCCCACCCCGCCTTTGCCGCTCATGACACCGATTACGTGTTTGATGTCATTGACTTCATTCTGGGGCAGCACCGTGGTGCCGCAGTTGTCTGGGGAACACCCCTCGGCCTTGCTGTCGCAGGTGCCGCATTTTTCGCCTTCGGACATAATTCCCTTCCTCCTTGGTTAGCCTGTAACGTGTCTATAAATTCCCGGTTTACGCAATCCCAAAGAATCTAATATATGGAACCGACTCCCGGGGCGCCCGGGGCTTACGGCAATCCTTAATTTACACCGCCCCCCGGCCACAACCGCAACCCCGGCCGCCGCCCCGGTTGCGGCAGAAACCCGACGCCGGCTCTCTGCGCCGACGGTTGAATCTGAAAACATTTTTTTCCGGGTTGATTACGGTATCGGGGGAATTGCCGGCTTCAGAGCCGGACCGGGAAGCTGACGCGCCTTTGCCGCCGCCCCGCCGGCACATACCCGGCAATCCGCCGCTCTGGTCCCGGCGCATCGGCCCGCCGCAATCCCGGCACCTCATATCGCGACCGCGCCGGTTTGTGCACCAGTCCGCTTCAATAGTTTTTCCGCAAGAAGCACAAATAAATCTGCGCATTATAACCCCTCCTGTAATTTTGCTCATATGTCCATAACCAATAATACGCCCTTTTTGGGCATATGTCAATAATAATTTTAAAATGACGCTTAAAGGCACACCGTTAAACACGCTGCCGGATTATCGGAAATAAATCCTTCTAGTAGCCGGTACCGGGCGATAACAGTTTCACCGTACGATTTTTACCGTCCCACACAAGGTCCAGGTTCAATAGCCGTGACAAATGCCGCACCGGCAAGTAACTACAGCCTTCTATTATTACAATCCCGCCTTCTCCCGGGTCTATTGCCGCTTTGGCCGGCACTCCGCCAAGGGTGGAACTCAGAGTGATTCGACGCCCGGACTCATCCCAACGCAGGGACACTTGGGGCACGGCGTCGGCAAAGGCCCGGAGGGGCACCAGGGTAACCCCCCGGCTGACAAACGGTTTTTCGGCCGGGGAAAGTATGCGACCGTTCAGGGTTATTTCCACCGGACGGGCGGGATTGGTCTGGTAATCGAAAATCCGCCGGGAAACCTCACGGATTGCCCGCACCGCGCTGCCATAACCCGGAGTATGCCGACTAAATACCGCCAGTATGTAAGGCCGCTTCGGGTGCTCCACGTAAGCCACGTCGTTGTAGGTGCCGGTGAGGGGCCAACTGCCGATTTTGGCGGCTATGGGCACATCCGGCAACGGGTGGGGAATACGGTCGGTGTATATGGTGTTGCGCAGGTGGTCCAGCAGCTTTTCACCCCAGGGACTGTCACCGGCAAACCGCACCACTTCCCGCATGTAAAGGGCCATGTCCCGGGGACAGGTTTCGTTTTCCTCGTATTTTACCACCGTACCGCCAAGCCGGGTCATGTAATCTTTGACAGCCTTTCTGCCCACGCGCTCCAAAAGCATGTTGGCGGCCACGTTGTCGCTGTAAACAATGGCGCAACGCGCCAGTTCGGCAACGCTTTTTTGGGTGCCGGCGGGGCTGAACTGCAAACTTCCGGTTCCGCCCTCCATGTGCTCCGGACGCATCTCCAGCAGCATGGCGTGGTTCAAATCGCCCGCCGCCACCCGGCGGTAAACATAAAGGGTCATGGGCACTTTAAAAGTGCTGGCGGCGTAAAAAACAGCCCGGTCATTAATTCCGGTGCTTTTCCCACTGCGCAGGTCGATAAAAAAGAAACCGTAATCACCCGCCTGCATGGACAAGTAGTCCCGCAAATCCTCCCGCAACGGCCGGTAATCGATTTCCCCGGTCCCGGCGGACGCCGCGCCCGGCCACAAACCAACCACCGACACTATAACAAAAACGGCGGCGAGAAACCCAACAACCCTTCGGTTCAATAAAACCACGTCCCCCCGAACAAATACCGCAAAGCCATTGCCCTTACGCATTCAAGTATTCTATTTGGGGGAGCCGCTCTCCTGCCCGTCTGTGCTCCATTAAACCCGATGGTACCGCCAAACGCTCCGCCCCCTTGCCATGGTGTTTTGATTTAACTATAAACGTATTTTGTTAGTTTTTTTTGTT
>JAKSCU010000094.1 GCA_022360435.1 Bacillota bacterium | reverse complement strand
TTCATGGCGATGCCGTCGCACACCGCGATGGTGGGAAACTCCATGGGCGTGCCGCCGTTCATCCTGACTCCGGCCTTGACCGCCTCTGTTATTTCCCGCAGGTGTACGTGGCCGGGCACTATTTCATTGAAAGAATTGGCCACCCCGATGATGGGGCGCTCCAATTCCCGGTCGGTCATACCCAGGGCCTTGAACAGGGAACGGTGCGGGGCTTTGTCCAACCCTTTTTTCATGGCGTCGCTGCGCATGATAAATCCTCCTTAAAAAACATTGATGTATGCTAAAATTGGTAACTATTAACTTATACCATGGTCAAATGAAGAGCTCTCTACGCCATAGGAACGATTCCATGGTCTTAACTTCGGTCCTCGGCTTGCGTTTCGGGGACGCTGGAACCGTACCCATGGCATGGCTGGCCTTTAAATTACTTTGATTTGACTAAAATATCTCCGGCCCGTCCACTTTGGTCAATTCCCTAAAGTCATGCAATAATTCCTGGAATACCGGGCCGGGCTTGCCGTCGCCGATGGTCCGCCCGTCCACGCTTACGCAGGGGATCAACTCGGCGGCGGTGCCGGTGAGGAAACACTCGTCGGCGACGTACACGTCGTGGCGGGTAAACACTTTCTCCTCAACCGCCACGCCCCGGGCCCGGGCCAGGTCCATCACGGCGTTGCGGGTTATACCCTCCAATAGCCCCATGTGGATGGGCGGGGTAATCAGTTTGCCCTTCTTGACCAGGAAAATGTTGTCGCCGGTGGCCTCGGCCACATAACCCTCCTGGTTCAGCATGATGGCTTCGGGCACGCCGGCCAGGTTGGCCTCGATCTTGGCGTAAATATTGTTCAGGTAGTTAAGGGATTTGACCCTGGGGTTGCAGGCCTCGGGAATATTGCGCCGGGTGGCCACGGTGATCATTTTCAGGCCCCGTTCATAAAGCTCCTCCGGGTAAAGCTGGATGGACGCGGTGATGCAAAATACCGTGGCCCGCTTGCACTTGCGGGGGTCCAGTCCCAGGTCGCCCCTCCCCCGGGTGACCACCAGGCGTATGTAGGCGTCCCGCAGGTTGTTGCGGCGCAGGGTTTCCAGCACCACTCCCCGCATTTCCTCAACGCTCAGGGGGATCTCCAGGGTGATGGAACGGGCCGACTCGTACAGTCGCTCCAGATGTTCTTCCAGCTTGAACACCCGGTTGTGGTAAGCCCGGATACCCTCGAAAATGCCGTCGCCGTATAACAGACCATGGTCGAATACCGAAACCACCGCTTCTTCCTCGGGCACGTATTTCCCGTCCAGGTAAATTATAAGACCCATCACTTCACCCTCCTGTTATTATTGGGTTAAAATTCGGTTAAAAGCACGCCCGCAAATAAAACAGACCCGGCTGATATTTTCCATAGAGAGGAATGGAACCTATCCGCCGGGTCTTTTATCCCCACGGTGTAACCCCGGGAATTGTTCTCCCGGCGGCCTGTACCGCTCGGTCCAGTCCCTCGGTGGAGGCGGAACCCTAGGTACACTCCCATCTCACTTGCGTTAATGCCCGAAAATACTTTCGAGAATATTGTCTAATATTCTCAGGTCTCTTTTGCCGGTACTTTCCGCGCTCTTTTTCGAACCCCGATTTAATTAAAACCTTTAAAACTGAAAAACTCCCGCGCCCCGGCGGGGACTTGCCCACCAGGGACGGGAGAATGATATCTCTCGCGGTACCACCCTGATTGCTCCCGCAACGCTGCGGAAAGCCACTCGGTGTGTCTCGTAAAGACACGGCGGCGGTAACGGGCCGCTTGCCGTCCCGGCCTACGGGCTTCAGGCTTTTCGGCCGGGCAGTTCAGGGGCGATCCTCTTACCTGGGCCGGCGCCGGTTTTCAGCCACCCCGGCTCTCTGGAGCGCGGCTTAACAGGTATTGCTCCCCTTCATTACTCTTGCGCGATAAAAACTTACAAAAAAGTATACCGCATAATTAAGGCATCGGTCAACTGTTTTTCCAAAAGAAAAAGATGTTGTTAAAGTACAGATGCCCATTGTAACACCGGTCACCGCTATCTCATCATATGCTGCATACCCACCATGGCCAAGCCCAGAAGCGCGCCCAGCAGGCCGCCCAGCCAGGTGATGGCCACCAGTTCCCGGCGCACGATGCCCAGCACCATTTCCTCCACCTGCAGCACGTCCAATTCCTCCACCTGTTGCCGCACCATGCCGGTGACATCGAAAAACTGCAGCAGCGCCGGAACCTGGGTCCGCACCACATAACGGTAAATATTGACCGCCGTTTTGCCCGGATCGCCGGCTGTTTCAGCGGGCAGCAGCGCCAGCACCCGGCCCACCGGAGCGTGCCAAAGGTCGCCCACCGCCCGGCGGGACAGATCATCCAGAATTCGCGCCCCCTCTTCCCTCTCCGCCAACCCTTGCAACAGACGATCCAGGTGATCCTCAAGGCTTCCGGGCAAATCCAGTTCATCCAGGCGTAAAAACTCCCGCCAGGTCAGGTGACGGTTGGCGTCCAGCAGTTCTTGCACCACTTCCAGCAGCGGCTCCAGAGTGTTGGGACGCTGTATCCTTTCCAGCGCCCAGGCGGCAATTTCAGCGGCTTTCTCCCGCCTGGCGTCGGCGTCCAAGGCGGCGGTTTCGGCCACGCTTTTTTCCAGCGCCTCGTCCACCAGCTTGTGCAGGCGTTCCTCCAGCCCGACCCGGTTCTTTTCATCGGCCAAAAATAAGGTTGTCTCTTTGGCCAGCCGCGCCACCATAATGTCGGCGCCGGAACCCGCCAGCTGAAAAACACCGTTAAGCAGCCTTTTAAGAGCGGTGCCCTCGAAAAAGTCCTCGATCCGGTTCCTTATAGCCTGATGGGCTTCGGGAGTGTCAAGGTACTGCTCCAGGGCGGACAAAAACCGGGGCGTCTGGTCGGTGATAAACTGGTGCATTCCCTCCCGCAACGCTTCCGGCATGTAGCTACCCAGCGGCTCCGGGCTGTTTAGAAAGTTTTCCACCCTTTGGGTCAGCCGGTGGTGCAGTTCGGGTTTCCCGTATCCCGGATCCAGGATTGTTTCCGACAGCCGCCGCAGGAAATCTCGACAGGCGGGGAAGCCCGCCCATTCGGTAACCAGGCCCACCGGCCGGTCCAGCAGGTCATGCGCCGCCCCCGCGGCAAACCGGGCCAGGGGACGGCGTGTTTCGGCGTCGGACAGCAGCCCCCGGGCCGCGCCCGCCAGCAGCCGCGCCAGCTCGTCCCGGACCGGGGCGGCGCCGTTATGATCGCCGCCGGCGTCCAGCAATTCCGCCAGGGTGGCGCCTCGCTCCCGCCATTCCTCCACCCGGTTGTTGACGTGGCCGCGCACCTGTTCCTCCACTGGGGGACGCAGCAGGTGCCGGGTCACATTTTCTCCGGTGAGCAGCATACCCCCCACCACTCGGCCCACGCTGCCGGCCAGGCGTTTTTTGCCCCGGGGGATGACCCCGGGGGTGAAGGGTACGTGAAAACCCATTATTTTTATTTCCCGGCGGGGGCGGAACAGCATCCGAATGGCGATCCAGTTGGTCACGTAGCCGATCACCGCCCCCACAAACACGGCCAAGGCCGCCTGCTGCCAGTTCATTGCCATAACTTCCTTGCCGCATCAGTTTTTTTAGGGTGTGCCAAAAGCCGCACACTTGATAATATTCTATTATAATGAGTCTGTGTGTCTTTTTGCTTAATATTCCCATTGGAAGTCGGACACCTCGGAAAAGCTGCGCAAGGCTTCCTTCATGGTGCGGCAGATACGCTCCAGTCCCTCTTGGGTGCTCGACTCGCAGCGGACCACCAGCGCGGGCTGGGTATTGGAAGCCCGCACCAGACCCCAGCCGTCGCCGAACATCACCCGGACGCCGTCCACATCAATGACTTGGTATTCTTTGCGGAACCGCTCCACCAGCTCGGCCACCACGCGAAACTTTTCGCCGTCGCCGCAGGGGACCCTGGTTTCCGCCGTTGAACAATAGCTGGACACGTCGGACAACAGCTCGGACAGGGGCGCCTCCCCGTTGGACAGGATGCGCAGCAGCCGGCCGGTGGCGTAAAAAGCGTCGTCGAAGCCGAAGTATTCGTCGGCGAAGAACATGTGCCCCGACATTTCCCCGGTGAATACCGCCCCCACTTCTTTCATTTTGGCTTTAATCAGCGAATGGCCGGTTTTGTAATATAAGAACCGACCGCCCAGCTTTTTTACCTCATCCTCAAGGCACTGGGAGCACTTTACTTCGATGATGGCCGGGGCATGGCCATAGCGGGGCATAATTTCCCGCCAGTAGAGGCACATCAGCTTGTCTCCCCAAATGATTTGGCCCTGTTCGTCCACCACGCCGATGCGGTCGGCGTCGCCGTCATAGGCCACGCCCAGGTCGGCGCCGGTTTCCAGCACGGTCCGGCGCAAATCTTGTAAGTTTTTGGTTTTAACCGGGTCGGGCTGGTGATTGGGAAAAGCGGGATCAATATCGCAGTACAGGGGGACGCACTCAACGTCCCAGCCCCGCAGCACCTTTTCCGCCAGCAGCCCGGCGGTGCCGTTGCCGCAGTCCACCACCGCCTTTAACCGGCGCGGGCCCATCTTGATCTTGTCCACCAGCATGGCCAGGTACTTTGTTACGGCGTCCCGCTCCTCCACGGCGCCGGCGCCGGTTTCAAACACGCCCTCCTCCATCATGCGCCGCAGAAGCTGAATTTCCTCCCCGTGTATGGTGCCCGGGCCGTGGGAAATTTTGAACCCGTTTTCGTCCGGCGGGTTGTGGCTGCCGGTGATCATCACCGCTCCGTCGATGCCGAACAGTATGCGGGCAAAGTAAACCACCGGGGTTACCACCAGACCTATATCCACCACCCGGCAGCCCGTCGCCGTAATGCCCCGCGCCAGGTCGTCCCGCAGGCGCAGGGAACTGATCCGGCTGTCCCGCCCCACCAGCACCTCGTCGCCGCCGTGGCGCCGCACATAAGTGCCGAAAGCCCGGCCCAGCAGTTCCACGGTTTCGCCGGTCAGGTCCCGGTCGGCCACCCCGCGGATATCGTACTGGCGAAAGATATGAGGATTAATCGTTGTCATTTTTTCCCTCCCCGGTCAATTATTCAACTGATTTCGGTTTTATTTAAAACATTGGACACCTGGCGGATAAAATTATCAAAGTCGTCCAGTTCGTTTCGGGCGATTTCCAGCACAATTTCCGGACTTACTTCCTGATAACCGTGGACCACCCGGTTGCGAAAACCTATCATTTCATTGTATAACGGTACACTCCGGCTTGGAATCAAACCATTCTCCGATAAAACTTTAATAGCATTCCTGGCATCAATTGGCGCTTGGTTGTACTCTTTTGCCGCCACATGATAAGCAATATCTATCACGGCTTCAACCGATGTCTGCAATGCGTATTTCAAACCTTTTATCAGCCAGGGATCAGCTAAAATTTCCCGATCATCCTTTTCTCTAAGCAGTTGTTTGATACCGTCCGTCTGTTCCTTAATATAGCTTATTTTTTTCATCACCCGTTTACGGCTGACGCTCACCCTTCATCACCTCGGCCATTATTTCATCCAGGGCCGCCCTGTAACGGGGATATAAGTCGGCAGCGCCCCGGCTGACCATCTCCATTACATCGGTTACCCGTTCGTGATTCCGGTCATATATCAACCGCCCTTCCCTGAGCACCTGGTAACCAAAAACAGGCTTGTTCGGGTCCAGCAGCACAATATCAAAAAAATGCCCGGCCAAAGGAGTAAAATGAGCCGCAACTTCATCTTCCAAACGCATTTTCTCCCTTTCGGTAAGCTCGATATCCTCCGGCACCAGAGCAATATCTATATCGCTGTCGGGCCGGCATTTTGCCAGTGCCGAACCAAAAAGATAAGCGCCGGCCACCTGCGGGAAATCCTTTAGGACCGCGGCTACCCGGGCCATTATGGTGTCGTGGTCTATTGTTACCAGGTCCGCCAATTGCCGCACCTCCGTATTTAAGTCGGCAGGCCCATTTGGGCCATGAATTCCGCGCGGATTTCACCAATCCGGTCCAACCGTTCCGACTCCACGTAAATTCTGAACAGCGGCTCGGTGCCCGAGGGTCGCACCAGCACCCATTCCCCGCTTTCCAGCACCAATTTCAACCCGTCCAGGGTGATGCGTCGGGTCACGGCCTTGCCGGCCAGTTTTGCCGGGGCGAAGTCGTACAGCCCGGCCAGCACCCGCTGTTTTTGCCGGGGCGTGGTTTGCACGTCCAGCCGTTGGCTGTGCAGCCGCACACCGTACTTGTCGGCCACCTCTTCGGCGAGCTCGGTAAGGCTCTTGCCATGCACCGCCACCATCTCCGCCGCCAGCAGCCCGGCCAGGATGCCGTCCTTCTCCGGGATATGTCCCTTGACGGACAAGCCGCCGCTTTCCTCGCCCCCCAGCACGCAGCCCTTTTCCAATAAATTTTGGGCGATATATTTGAACCCCACCGCGGTTTCGTAAACCGCCTGCCCGTGCTGACGGGCTATGTGGTCCAGCATGTGGGTGGTGGCCACGGTGCGGGTCACCGGACCTACCATCCCCCTCACATTAATCAGGTGGTAATATAGCAGGGGCAGAAACTGGTTGGGAGAGACAAACACCCCGCCGGAATCGATGATCCCGAAGCGGTCGGCGTCGCCGTCCAGAGCCAGGCCCAGCCGAACCCCTTCTTCCTTGATCCACTGGCAGGCCCCCTCCAGAGATTGACCCGAGGGTTCGGGCAAGCCGCCCCCGAACAGCGGGTCCCGGTGACAGCGGGACTCTTGCACCCGGTTGCCGGCCTTTTTTAGCAGCGCGTCCAGGTAACCCATGCCGCTGCCGTGCATGGCGTCCACCATCACCTGCAGTTTGGCCTTGGTGATGGCCTCCATGTCCACCAGCCTTTCCAGGTGGGCGAAATAGGCGGGCCGGGGATCGATAAACACCCGTTCCGCCACGGCTCCTCCCGGCGGGTTTTCCGCAGCCACCCCGCCCGCGCCGGCCCCACCGTCAAGCAGCGGCGGGGCGGTAGCTGTTTTTAACACAGCCACGTCCCGGGCGGCTTCCACCCCGGGAGCTGTTTCTTCACTTGGTTTGCACACCGGGCAGGCAGCCAGCTCCACCGACATCTCCTCGGCGACGCCGCGCACCCTTCCCTCGCCGCCCAGCAGCCGGTATATGTTTTCCTCAATGGACCGGGTGATATGGGGCAGCGCCGGGCCGGCGTAATGGGGTATAAACTTGAAGCCGTTATATTCCGGCGGATTATGGCTGGCAGTGAGCATAACCGCCCCCGCCGTACCGTACTCCTTGACGGCGAAAGCTGTCACCGGTGTGGGTAAAGGCTTTTCCCCCATATAAACTTTGATCCCGTTACCGGTGAGCACATCGGCGACCACGCCGGCGAAACGGTCCGAAAGAAAGCGGTTGTCGTAACCCACCACCAAGCCCAGGTCCCCTTTTCCCAAGCCTTTAACGTAATCCGCCACCGCCTGGGAAACGACGCGCACACTGGCAAAGGTAAAATCGTCGGCTATGATGCCCCGCCAGCCGTCGGTACCGAATTTGATCCCTTTCAATATATTTATACCTCCCGGTTGCGTTAAATAGCGGTTTTTTCCAATCTCTCCTGATAATTATATCAAAAAAAATCATTTTCAATTCCGTTACCGCGTATTATTGTTAAAACATTTTAACCCGGTACCGTCGACGGCTATTAACGGTCGGGAGGAAGAGAGGTGCGCGATAATGCGGGAATTGGCCAAGCCGGTCTTGTTCGGCCCGGTCAAAGTGGAAAACC
This sequence comes from Bacillota bacterium, assembly GCA_022360435.1. GTDB lineage: Bacteria > Bacillota > Desulfotomaculia > Desulfotomaculales > Desulfallaceae > BRH-c8a. The sequence goes on along the minus strand of JAKSCU010000094.1, from coordinate 17,383 downwards.
TGGAGCAGACGGATATGTACCTGGACTACCTGGCGCGGACGGGCGACGGCCCGCAGGCACGGGGACGGTTCCGTCGCCTTCCCCGCGGCCACAACCCTTGCGCTCCGGGGACGCTCAAACCGTCCCCTTGTTCGTATCGTCGGCCCAGTGCTCATAAAAATCCACGGTTTGCCGCAAGCCTTCGGCCAAACCGGTTTCGGTCCGCCAGTCAAGCTGCCGGGCCGCATCACCGGGGTCCAGGTAGCTGTGCCGGATATCCCCTTCCCGGGGCGGCTCGTACAGCGGCCCGATATCAACGCCAATAATTTGTCGCAATGTGTCGTACAATTGGTTGACGGAAGTGGGTACCCCGGTGCCGATATTTAAAACATCCCCGCCGCCCGCCGCCAGGGCGGCCAAATTGGCCCGGGCCACATCATGCACATGGACAAAATCCCGGGTTTGCTCACCGTCGCCAAAAATGCGGGGCCGCAGGTTCCGCAGCAGCATGCCGATAAATATGGCCACCACGCCCCCTTCACCGGCGGCGTCCTGGCGGGGCCCGTAAACATTGGCGTAACGCAGCACGGTATAATCCAGCCCGTGCTGTTCCCGGTAATCCGGCAGGTAGCGTTCGACGGTGTGCTTGGATATGCCGTAGCCCGACATGGGCCGCACCGGGTGGGCCTCGTCCACCGGCAGGCGGCATGGATTGCCGTAAACAGCCGCCGAAGAGGCGTAAACCAATTTTTCAACCCCCCGGGCGCGGCAGGCCTCCAGCAGGTTGAGGGTGCCCATGATGTTAACGGCGGCATCGTTGACCGGATCCTTCATGCTGGCCTGCACATCCACCTGGGCCGCCTGGTGGATGACGTATCGGGGCTTTTCCAATCCCATTATTTCCAGCACCAGCTTTCGGTCCCGGATGTCGCCATGGTAAAAGTTGACCCGGGGGTCGATGTTTTCCAGACGCCCGCCGGACAGGTCGTCCAGCACGGCAACATTATCGCCCCGGGCAATGAGCGCGTCCACTATATGGGAGCCGATAAAGCCGGCCCCACCGGTTACCAGTACCCGCATCAATTCACCTCAATTAATTACGTTTTCCTAAAGTGTCTCCTAAAAAAGTCTTGGTTAGGGGTTTGGTGTTCCCAATATTGCTACTGACGTTCATAATTGAGCGAGCTCCTACGCATCCTTCCGTTAACACCAAACCCCTCTATGAAAGTTTGTTTTTCAGGGGTAACAGCTAATAAAAACCTTTATCCACCAGCTACTTCGCCCGTCACTGCCCCGGCGCGGATTTACCGCCGGCCACCAGTTGCTCCAGGTAGCCGCGGAAGGCCTCCCCCAGACCGGGCCTTTCCAGTGCGAATTCCACCGAAGCCTTGAGAAATCCCAGCTTGTCACCCACATCGTAGCGGTCGCCGTCGAAGACCAGCCCGTACATCTCCTTTTGGCCGGCCAACTCCTTTAAAGCGTCGGTGAGTTGAATTTCGCCGCCGGCGCCGGGCCTGGTGTAAGCCAGTATCTCAAATATTTCGGGTTCGATTATGTAACGCCCCATGATGGCCAGGCGGGACGGCGCATTTTCCGGCGCCGGTTTTTCCACCAGGTCCCGTACCCGGTATACCTGATCCCGCACCGGCTCGGCGTCCAGGACGCCATATTTGCTCACGTCGGTTTGGGGCACTTCCTTGACGCCCAGCACAGTGGACCCCGTTTCTTCGTACAGGTTCATCATTTGTTTCAGGCACGGCACCCCGCTGCGCACGATATCGTCGCCCAGCAGCACGGCAAAGGGCTCGCGGCCCACGAACCGCCGGGCGCAATGCACGGCATGCCCCAAACCCCGGGGTTCCTTTTGCCTGACGTAGTGAATCTCGGCCATGCCGCCGGTTTCCTCCAGCACCTGGAGCAAATCGTCCTTACCCTTGCTGCGCAGGTGGTCTTCCAGGGCCACGAACCGGTCAAAGTGATCCTCGATGGCCTTTTTCTCACGGCTGGTTATAATCAGTATATCCTCTATGCCGGAATGAATGGCTTCTTCAATGATATACTGAATGGTGGGTTTGTCCACAATGGGTATCATTTCCTTGGGCACGGCCTTGGTAGCCGGCAGAAAGCGAACCCCCAGCCCGGCGGCGGGAATAACCGCCTTTTTAATGCGCATATATACCCCCTCCTTCCCCGGCAAACCGACCGCAGCGGTGGTCATGCCCGCCGCCGACAGCCGCCCGTCCGGTACCTTTGAACACTCAACTGTCCAAACCATATGTATAAAAAAGCGGCCCTACATTTTAGAGGACCGCTGTTTGTGCTCTTCGGGAGCCTGGTATCGCGTTCGCCGCAGACCCAGCACCCCCACCCGGTCGGCCAGGTATATCACCGACACCGCCAGGATGGCCACAAGAATCAGCGCCTGGTCGCTGGTGACCAGATTCAGCGCCAATGCGTTAAGGCCCAGAAAAGCGCTTAGGGCGTATATGGCCAGCACGGTCTGGCGGTGGTTGAGCCCCATGGCCATGAGTTGGTGGTGCAGGTGCTGCCGGTCGGGCTGAAATATGGGCCGTTGCATGCAGCATCGCCTGATGATGGCGAAAAATGTGTCCAGCAGCGGCACGCCGAGGATAACCAGCGGTATAATCACCGATACCGCCGTGGCGCTTTTGGTCATACTCATAATGGCCATTACCGACAGGGTGAAGCCCAGGAACATGGAGCCCGAGTCACCCAGGAATATGCGGGCCGGGAAAAAGTTGTACCGGAGGAAACCCGCCACAGCGGCCACCAGGATCAAAGCCAGGATGATCATATCCGGCATGTCGCTGACGCCGAAACGGGACCACTGGGTCCAGGCCACCGCCGCCATGGTCAGCGCGGCAATACTGGCCACGCCGCCGGCCAGTCCGTCCAGCCCGTCAATCAGGTTGACGGCGTTGGTTACGGCCACCACCCAGAATACCGTCAGCGGGATGCTTAAAATACCCAAAAACAGCAGCCCGCCGGTTAACGGATTGGTTATATAATGTACTTCGATACCGAAAGGTATAATGGTCAAGGCGGCTATAATTTGTCCCGCCAGCTTCACACGCGGGGACAGGCCGCGGATATCGTCAACCGCCCCCACCAGCATGACCAGCGTTGCGCCGGTCAGCAAACCCAGCACCTGGGGGGTCAGATCCCGGAATGCAACAACCGCGATAACGAAAGCCAGATAAACAGCCAGCCCGCCCAGGCGGGGCATGGCGCCGTCATGTACTTTTCGCGGGTCGGGATAATCCACGGCCCCGATTTTAACAGCCAGCCACCGCACCCGCGGGGTAAGCAACCAACCCAGCGCCAGGGCCAGGACAGGAGCCAGTATGTAGTAGTAATCCAAACAATATCCCTCCAACGGGGCCTAATACAAATAGAGACAAACTCTTGATTATTGTATCATTGCCGGGCGCAACAGCACAAAGGCCAAATAACGGCAATTTTCGCCTAAAAATGCAAAATAACCGCTAATAATAACCTGTTTGTCCCCAAAATCCCAAATCAAAGGGGACAGGCTATTTTTTATACTTTCAGGAAAGTATACCCGGTTACTTGGTCTTGCCGCTTGGGGCTAACCATATGGCTCAACCGTTAAATACCCTTACCTCTCTGTTAAGGCGAAGAGGAGCTCGGCTTCGGCGGCCAGGTCGTTACCCACGTGGGCCGTGGCTTTGCTCTTGCCCAAATTGCCGCGCATGCGCACCAGTTCGGCTTCCAGACGCAGCACATCACCGGGCACCACCGGGCGTCTGAAACGAGCCTTGTCGATACCGGCAAACAGGGCCAGTTTACCGGCCCAGTCCGGCGTGCTCAACACCGCCACCGCCCCCACCTGGGCCATGGCTTCGATAATCAGCACTCCGGGCATTACCGGACGACCGGGAAAATGCCCTTGGAAAAACTGCTCATTGGCGGTGACGTTTTTTATGCCCACCGCCCGCAGGCCGGGCACCATGTCTTCAATCCGGTCCACTAACAAAAAGGGATACCGATGGGGCAGCACTTTCATAATGTCGCTAATCGCCATGCCTTCAACCATTTTGTCTCTCCTCAATTTTAAAAAGTTCACTTACTGTTCCAAGCACTTTTTCACTTTTTCACTCCCTTGGGTGGCACAGCCAATAATATCTCCCGCACTATCTCGGCCGGCCGGGAGGTCGCCGCCCGCAGTTCTTCCACCCGGCGGGCGGTTTTTTCCAGTAACCCGACCCGACCGTCCAGGTAAAGATTGACCATTTCCACCAGGGCGCGCGCCTCCAACTGGTCGGGGCGCCCCGCCGGAGCCAGGTCCAACCGCCGCAGGAACCGCACCACCTTGGGGTCGTAGACTATCCCCACCGGCAGCACGCTGGCGGCGGCGGCAAAAACCAGGGCGTGCAGGCGCATGCCCACCAGCAGGTCCAGGTTCGCCACCAAGGAAAAAGCCTGTGACACGCTCATTCTTTCACCGACAATGACGTAGGGTTCCCGCATCACCGCCGCCACTTCCCGGGAGGCCACCAGGTCCGCCGGATGGTGCATGGGTATGAACACCACCCGCAGGCCGGCCCGGACCAACTCGTCACAGGCCCGGGCCAACTCAATCTCCCAGGCCGCCGACCCCGGCCCGGGCAGCGGGCGCACCGAAACGCCCACCACCCCGGTGCCGGGATTTATCCCGTAGCGTTGCAATATCTCGGCTCCGGCAGCCACGTCCATATCCGCAGATCCCAATCCCAAAACCGGATCGGCGACCACTTCCACCGGCAGGCCAACTCCCATGGCTTCCAGGTCCCGGGCCGACTCTTCGTCCCGCACCGTAACGGCCCGGGCGCCCCGGGTGGTTAAGCCCACCAGCCGGCGTCCCGGCAAGGTTTCCACCGGGCCGACGCCCTGGGCGTAATACACCACCGGGCGGCCAAACAAGCGGGCCAGCCAGATAACGCCCAGGTAATAGGCCAGGCTCGGCAAGCCGGTGACGTCCTGCAGCAGGCTGCCGCCCCCGCTGATGAGCAAGCGGGAGCGGCGAACAGCCCCGGCCACCTGGCGCAAATTCCAGCGATCCACCGCCTGCACGCCGTATTCCCGGGCGGTGAACGGCGGGTCGTTGGACAGCACGGTTACTTCAATACCCGGCACGGCGCGCCGCAGCGCTTGCAGCATGCTGTACAGCACCGCTTCGTCGCCCAGGTTGTGGAAACCGTAATAACCCGAAATAACCACCCTTTTATTCATGCAGCACCCTCAGTCGCAATGGCTTTTGCCGGCCAAATAGTATCTACCTTATTTATTACCGGTGTCCCAATGTTCCAAACAATGGATATGGCTCAACAGATAAAAACAGGGACGGAACCGATGCGAATATCAATCGGCGCCTGTCCCCACCTTCTGTCGGTAAGTGCCCATTCCTTGTTCCCTTACCTGATAATAATGCGCACTTGATGCTGGTCATTGGCGTTGTTGTCACCGGGTAAAATCACTTCAACACCCGCGTCGCCGGGGGCGGAAGGATTGCCGGGCATGTCGGCGCCGTCTCCCGCGCCGGCGGCAAAACCATTGTCGCCGTCACCGGCGGCGGATGCATCACCGGCGTCAACACCAGTACCGGAACCGTCATTTGAACCAACACCGGCGTCGGAAAAAACGTCCTCACCAATACCGGCGCCAACATCAATATATTCGCCGGCACCTTCACCAACACCTTCGCCGGGGGCGGCGTTTTCTCCAGTCGTGGAAGCCTGGTCGCCGGACCCGGAAACCTCATCGGCATTGGCTTCCCCGCCGGTTTCACCGGACACGGCAGCCGTGTCCCCGTCCGGTGGGTCCATGGCCACCTGTTTGGGTTCACTGTCGTTCACTTTTACCCCTTTGACCACTTCCACAACCCGGCCCTCTTCAAACAGGGCCGTGGTTACTTCCCGGGCGGTGCCCGGGTCCACATACCAGTAACTGAGACCGTCCTCTTCCAGGAACCAGCCCGGCAAAGTCTGACTGGCCATCTGGTAGGTCTTCAGGTTTTTGGCGGCTTCGGCCATATCCAGCAATTGCGTCAGGCCCAAATTGGTCTCCACATTATTATAAATACTGGGAACGACATCGAGCAGCCTGGTAATTGTTTTAGGCTGCATGGCCTCTTCCCCGATGGCGGTAAGCAGCTTGAGCTGGCGCTGAGTGCGGGTAATGTCGCCCAGCCCGTCGCAGCGATAGCGGGCGTACATCAAAGCTTGCTCACCGTCCAACCGCTGCACCCCCTCGGGCAGGCTGATGTTGTATTTCCCGCCGTAAGCCCTTTCGCGGTAATTCATGGGCTCCTCCACGTCCAGGGTTACGCCGCCCAGGGCGTCCACAATATCTCTAAAGCCGTTGAAATTGGTGACCACGTAATAATCCACCGCCACACCGGTAAGGCCCGACACCACCTCCATGGCCATTTCGGGTCCGCCGTAAAAATTGGCGGCGTTGGCTTTGTTTACTCCGTATCCCGGCAGGTTCACCTTGGTGTCCCGGGGTATGGACAGTAGCGAAATACGGTCGTCTTCGTTGTTAATGTTGGCCAGTATTATGGTGTCGGTGCGCAGGCTGCGCTCCTCTTCCCGCTCGTCAACGCCCATTATCAGCACATTGATGCCGGGCAATTCGGCCAATACTTCTTCTTGGCCGCCTTTGCTTTTGTCGGCCACGTCACCGGTTCCCGCAAGCAACGGCCACAAAATATTGTTGGCGGCCACGAAACCGCCGGCAAAAATCCCCATCAGCACCAGTACAAATACCGCCAATCTTGATTTACTCTTCAGCTTTTTTTTAAATATTTTGTGCATGATTGGGACATCTCCCTTCCGGGGCTCGCATTATGCCTTTCTCAAAAAGCTTATAACAGCTTACCATTGTCATAATACAACCTGGCCGCCAATTATACAACCGGCAAAATAATTACTTCGCCACAAAGAAAAAATATACCTGCCAACAGGCGCATGGCATTATATTATAAAAAAAGCGCGCTTATTCAGTTCCCTCTGTGCTCTTTTAATACTCTTATCCTTGAATCCGGCCATTAATATGGCCGGGTATACTTCCCTGAGAGTACAAGAAAAGTATTTGTCGCCAAAAGCTTTCCGGACACTTCCCGGGCAAACCCCGGAAAAACCAACGAGCGCGCAAAACCGAAAGATTGTGCTTTACCGGCTCCCTTTCCGCTCCAAACGGTAAGTGCGCAGCACCAGCCAGGCAAACCGGGGCAGCACCAGCATGCGGCGCCAGCGGGAGGGTTCCTTGAACAGCCGCCCCAGCCATTCGATGCGCAGCCGCCGCATCCAGCGGGGCGCCCGGGTTACCCGCCCGGCAACGACGTCGAAGCTGCCGCCCACCCCCATGGCCACCACCGGGCCGATACCGTCAATATGGCGGTCGATCCATTGTTCCTGTTTGGGGGCGCCCAGCGCCACAAACAGCAATTGCGGTCCGGCCTCGCGAACCCGCCGGGCCACCGCCGCCTCTTCCCCGGCCTTGAAATAGCCGTGACATGTTCCGGCCACTTCAAGGCCCGGGTACCGAAGGCGCAGGTTTTCCGCGGCCTCTTCCGCCACCCCCGGGGCCGCCCCCAGCAGGTACACGCTCCAGCCTTCCGTTGTCGCCCGCCGCGTCAGCGCCAGCATCAAGTCGATGCCGGTGACCCGCTCGGGAAAGGTGGCGTCCGCCACACGACCGGCCCACACTATCCCTTCGCCGTCGGCGGTAACCAGATCGGCCCGGTTAACCAGCTCCACCAGACCGGGGCTTCCGGTTACGGCCTTAAACAGGTATTCGGGATTCAAAGTGATGATCCGGCCCGGGCGGCCGAGCCGAATCATTTCCGCCACCCGTTCCACGTACTGTTCCACGGTCAGCCGGTCCACCGGGACCCCCAGTATGCTTACGCGCATGCCATCACCCGTCGGTATGGTTTGTTAACGATTAATCCAAAGACTCATCGTCCACGTCATACTCGTATTCTTCCAGCCGCTCATTATCTTCATCCCTCAAGGTTATATAAACGTAATCCGGCTCGACATTGGCGTCGTCTTCAAAGGTTTCGGCAATGTCTTCACAGATGTCTTCCACGTCGTCTTCAATGTCTCTTCTGTCAAGGTCATCCCATGTTGCGGCGGTATCGTCTTCCTGCGCCCTCATGCTGACAGTGATGTCATCGTCGTCTTCATCGTAATATATGGAAGTAATCTCAAACTCAATGCCTTCTATATAATAGCTGTCCCCGTCCAGTTGGTCCTCCACTTCTTCCACATCTTCACCGCGGTAGTCGCCGTCCCTGTACTGCATCGATATTCGCTTTTTCCCGTCCTTACTGAACTTGACAAGCAAATCATTGTTGTCACTGTTGATTATTTCACCGTTGACCTCGGTGTTGTCGGAGAGTTCGTCCTGGATATCGCCCACCAAGGCACTAACCCAAACCTTGATGTCATTGTCACTGAGGTCTTTCCAATCGCGGCCGTAGTCGTCCAGGTCAACCTCGATCTCAACGTCGACTTCCTCCCGGTCTCCGTCCAGCCAGATGTCGTCTACCTCAACATCCTCAATTTCATCGTAATCGTCCCAAAGGTCCTCTTCCAATTGGGAAAGGTCGTCTTCCTCCTCCTCCCGCGCTTTATTTTGCAGCCGGGCCACCTCTTGTTTAAGCGTGTGAATCTCGGCGTCTTTCTGGGCAATTTGCTGCAGTAGGGTGGTAACCTGAACTGAAGAGCCCGAAGTAATCACCACTGTTTTGGTCTCGCCCCGCCATGCGACATTGCTGTTCAACGCTTGCCCCACCACGCGCAGCGGCACGTAAGTGACGCCGTCGATGGCAAAGGGTTGATTTTTAGCCGACAAGTTAACCAGTTTGCCATTGACATTGATTTTGAAGTTGTTGTAGTCCAGCTTCTTATACTTGGACCCTTCTTGCGCCCCCGCGGCGGCGGCGGACGCGAAAACAAACACCGCGGCCAAAAGCAGCACCGCCAACCCTTTTTTCCAACCTTTCATTAGCTTTATGACCTCCTTTATAAATAAATATATCATTTATGACGTATTTCACCTGCGGCTTGTTCCCTGATGGTAATTATTTACATACCATGCCCCGGCTCGCCACAGAACAATCAATGCCAGCCCGCCCAGCACCCCCAGCCACAGCCCGTTGAAACTGCGGGCCAAGGAAATCAACAAGGGAGTGTGAATGTGGGCGAAAGTGTTGACCAGGGAAATTTGCCCGATGGCCCCGGCCAGCAGCAGCGGCTGGTAGCGATTGTCCCGAAAACCCAGGTAAAAAAGCAACAACAGCAGCGGGTGCCCCAGCAGGAATTCCTTGGTGCGGGGACGCACGCCCAGCAAATTGTCCAGCAGGGCGCGAAATTTCAACTCCAGGGAAGAGACGGCCGCCGACTCGTTACCGGTGCGGGACACGTAAATGACAAGCACAATAAACAGGACGCCGGCCGCAATGGCGAATTTCACCAGTATGGGCTGGTCCATGAACTTCTGCAGCCGCTCTCGCCAGGGCAAGCCCGTCCCGTCGCCGCGAAAAAAGAATATGGCGGCCAGCAGCCCCAGCGGCGCCACGTGGGCCAGCTTGACTCCGGTAAACTGGTCCAGTTTCAGCATAAAGCCCACATCGGCCAGCAGCCCCACCATGAACAGCGCCCCCACCAGCGACAGCAGCGAAGCGCGCAGTAGCAGCAACACGCCGCGCCCCGGCGACGCCCCTTCCCGGGGCACGTTCAGCGCCAGGGCCAGGGTGGGAAATATCACCACCGCGGCAAAGGCCATCAGCTTGCGGGCCGGGTTGACCATGTCCGCCGCCAGCAGGCCGGTCCACAGCAGCAGCCCGGCCCCGCCCAGGTACAGCGCCGGCCGGCGCCAGCCCAGGCGGAAGGCCAGCAGCATGCCGCCGGCAATAACCCCCAGTCCCATGATAAACAGCAGCACCCGGGAAACTTCCAGCGGCGGAAAAACCGACGGTTTCCCAACCGTCAAACCTTCGCCGGCCAGCGCCGCCCCCAATCCTGTGACCAGGTCCAGGTGCGCCTGCAGCAAATCAGGCTCGCCGGTTTTCATATATATGTGCAGCAGCAACACCCTGTTGTTGCGTTCCGCGGCGGCCAGGGAAAAACGGTCCACCATGGCGGCAAAACTATAATTCCTTTTGGCGTCCTCCTCGGTGGTGAGGGTGTGCAGCCTAAGAACGTCTTTGTCCAGCAGGAGGCCCAGCTTGGTAAACCCGACTTGGTTGGTGAATTCCACCCGCACCACCGGCACGCCCAGTTTGTCAACTTCTGCGGCCAGGGTCCTGATCTGGCCGGGAACCCCGGGCAACACGGGATCGTTGAACAAAACGCCCTCCAGGTTGGGGATCTCCTCCAACTCGCCGAAAACCTCCCGCAAACCCGTGGCGGTTACCTGACCCCAAGAGCGCACCTGAACCAGCGCGCCCAGGCCGGTTTCCCGGACATCGGCCACGGCCCGGCCCGGAAAACCAATCCCCAACTTTCTCAAATACGACCAGTCATGGCCGGTTTCCACCAGGTAGCGGCCCTGCCCCCGCCAGGCGCGCATAATGACGCCCTTGGCTTTAAAATGCCGCTGTACCCGGTTATAGGTCTCAGCGTCGTCAAATATGAAATACCTGTGGGCCGGCTTGACAGCCTCCCGCCAGTCGGCACCCATTAAAGACGCCAGGTCCGGGGCCGGCAAGTGCAACAGTTCCCGGCCGGTACGGACCACGAAGTCCCCGTTGGTTGCGGCTTCTTCCACCGTGCATTCCTTGATTAAAACCTGCCGCACACCCTTGTCCCCAAACATGCCTAGGATTTCCGCGGTTTCCAGCCCGTTCATGCGGGCCAGGGAAACCACCTCGCTGTATACAACGGCCATGGCCACGGTCCGGTTTTGACTTTCCAGGACATGCCTTTGCCAGGCGGCGTAGCCGGCCGCCACTATGGCCGCAACAATAACGACCGCCAGTATTTTGTCCCACTTGCCCACGATTGCGGCACCCCCCACCCGAGCTGCACAAACTAAGGGACTAAGCTTGGCGCTTAGTCCTTACTTAATTTACCCTGCAACAACGGTATATTTGCAATATTTTTAAAACCCGCGGTACATGATTACGCAGTCGGTTTGGGCTTGAATGCCCCGCCCGTCGTCCCTGGGAAGGCTGAATAAATGGTTTTTGGCCACCGGCCCGCCCGCCGGCACGTTGGTTCCCGCCGTCAGGTCGGGCACACCCCCTCCGGAGGGGTCGACGATTATCGCGCTGCCGGCGCGCAGTATGAATTCGGTGCCCGACTTGCCGATGAAATTATCGCCGGGTTTCAGTTCGGCCACGCTCCAGGCCAGGGACCCGCCCCCCGCGGGCTTGAATTCGGCCAGTACTTTTTGCATGTAATTTTCCACAAAACTCTTGGTAACCAGCGGGTCGTCAACCGTGCCGGGACTACCGTCGTCACCGGCAACCCCCAAACCCGCGTAACCCAGGAGACAAACCGCCATCAAACCCGTTATCGCCAAAGCAATCAGCTTTTTTCGCATAGCCAAACCCCCGCCAAAAAGATATTCACTTGCTGAAAAAACCGGCTGTTAATAAACTTCAATTGCGTAAACCATGCCCCTTAACAGGTACAACCGCACCGAATCTTCATTTTTCAGCCTGTCTATGGAGTAAACGTAACCGCCGGTACCGTGCACCCATACCCTTTCATCCAACTGGTATTTGACCCATTCATAACCGTCTCTCAGGTAAATATTATCACCATCCCTGTCCACCTTCGAGGCCAGCTTGCCGGTCACCTTTTCCATCACGCTAAAAGTATATCCTCCGCCGGTGTTTTCCACCACTTCCACCCTGTCCCCAACGGCCAGGGCGCTAAAAGAATCGTAAGTCCTGTCACCGGTAACCACCCGGCTGCCGGTCGGGTAGCTAAAGCTCTTGGTGCCTCCGTCAAACAACTTCAGCGTCAAGCTCCGGCTGTAAATGTCCAGGGAACTGACCGAACCGTGGTAAGGTTTCAACACCTCCACCCGCTCCAGGCTGCGGCCCAGGTAGGTGACCAGCGCCAGATCCCCTCTGGACACGTCATCCAAGCGCGGGTAGTTTACTCCGGGCACCACCAAATCCACACTGTCCCGAACATAAAGCCGCCCGGTGTCCCCGTCCTCGTCCACCACTTCCAGCCGGTCCCTGGTCTCCAAAACACTTTCCACCCGGCAAGTTATGGTATGACGCAGCCTTATCTCTTCCACCCGGTCGTCGTCCAACATCAGTTTGGCGTAATCGCCCCTGTTCACCTCGTCCAGCTTGTCCCGGCCATCCTTGCTTTCCACGTCCACTCTTCTATCAATAACGTAGGTGACCCGGTCACCGTTGTCCCTACGCAGCACCAGCAGCAGGCCTTTTTCGTCAACATCGGTGATTGTGCCGGTGGGCGCGTTGTCGACCTCCACAAAAATCACGTCGCCATCCAGCAGGCGTACCATTACCTCCATATCCCGGGCCAGTTTTCCCAGGGATTCTTCGTCATCGTCAATAATAATCCTGGCTTTATCCAGCACTTCGTAGGCTTTTACGTCCCCGCCCCGGTGTTCCTCCAGGGTCAACACCCGGCTGTCGTTGTCCACGGCCACGATGGTGGCGACAAAGGATTCGCCGGCCTCCCTGCCTTCCACTTCCAGCAGGGTTATAGCGCCGTCTTTGCCGGTGCCCCGCACGGTGTCCCCGACCTCCACGTCGGAAAGGTGGGCGCTCTTCAGACCGGGCACAGTCACTTTCAGCCCCAAAGCAAGCCTGTAGGCCTTCAAGACGCCGTCGACATCCAGGTTAATCACGTCCCGGTCGGTGTCCAGCACCACCACTTCCCCGGTGACGTCCAGGCGGGCATCCTGTTCCAGCACCTCAATCTCGGTGACCAGATTATCCCTGACCGTCAACCGGACACGGTCCCCTTTGTGAACATCCGGCAAAGTCGGGAAGCGGGTTCCCTCAATAAACACCGCCACCCGGGGGGCCAACTGGTAAGCGGCCAAGGCGCCGTCTTCATATTCCATAGTCAATAAGCTCGGATCCAAATCCAGGTCCAGATCGAAAACAATACCGTCACCACCGCCGCCGGAGCGGGAGTCGACCACAATACCGATTACATGACCGGCGGCGTTCAGGGTGGCCACCACTTCATCACCCTGGCGCAGCGCGTTTAAGCCCGAAGCACCCGAGCCCTCGACACTGACCGAGGCGTTTTCCGGCAAGCTCAAGACCCTGGTGACGCCGTCGTGCTGCCTGACCACGAATGTGTTTGACTCCGGGAACACTTTAATTATGCTGCCGGAAACTTTGCCGCCCATCTGACCCGGCGAACCGGTGTTAATGGCGGTGGTTGGACCGGTGGCTGTGGAGCCGGGCAAGCGCGTCACGGCCCGGTCCAGGAAAGCGACCATCTCGGCCCGGCTAACCGCCTGCCGGGGCCGGAAAACGCCGCCGTCGTAACCTGTTACCAAACCCTCGTCCTGGGCCACCCTGACGTAGAATTGGGCCCAGTCGGGAATGATGCCCGCATCGGTGAAGTTGGGCTGCAGTATTTCCGCCCGCACCCGGGACTCCAGACCCGCCAGGCGCACCAACAGCCGGGTGGTCCAGTCCCTGGTCGCTCCGGAATAGGCGCTGAACTGGTCGGTCTCCTTCAACAAACCATGCTTTATGGCCAGTTTAATATCCTGCTCGGCCCACCCGGGCACGGGAAAAGACACATCCGGCAGATTATCGCCGGCAAAAGAGCGCAACCCCTTGGCTCGTACCGCCATGGTGACGGCCTGGGCCTGGGTGACGGTTTTATCCGGTTTAAAGGTTCCGTCGGTGTAACCGGCCACCACGCCCCGGCTGCTCATCTTGTCAATGCTGTCGGCTGCCCAGTGGCTGTCCGAAACATCGGTAAACCCAGCCGAGGCAACCCCGCCGAAAATGAAAACAGCAAATGTGGCAACCAGAATAATAAAAGGAAATTTCATCAGGCGCCTTTTACCCATATTAAATTCCACGCCCCCCCGCCCTGGTATTTTTTACAGATTACTCATTTCGACACTTTAAATGCGAATCCTGCCATAATTAATTAAAAAAGACCTATACCTCGGGGGTTTTTATTATTGTTATTTAAGTGTAATTATAAAATAATGACCATCTCGGTCACTTCGGCGGTGGCACCTGGTAATTTATGCTTGTTCAATCTCCCGATGTCATTAATAAACTCGAGGAAATTATATCAATACTCTTTCGATAATTTTTTAAACACCGGTTCCATGACGGTATTTTGACATGCTCCCCCTCTATGCCGCCAGGAACAAAAAAGTATTTTACAAATGTTTAAGGGGTAATACATATGGTTGAACAAGAGGTCATTAGAGAAAAACTCAAATACCTAGCTGAATACATAGACGACTTTTAGAAAGTTAACACCTACACAAAAGGGGACGGGCAACTTTTTAAGAAGCGAAAAAGTTACCCGCCCCCTTTTTATACCAACCAAAACGATGTTTATCTTAAAAAACATTGTTGATCGTGTCGAATGCTGTTGTTATTATATAGTCAATTAAATTTACCAGGAAGGTGTGCAACGATGACTTTGCCCCACCGCGACAATCCGTACTCATTCGACCAATTCCTGACCCGAAGGAACACCTTTGACTATTACCGGGACGATCCCTTCCTGCGGGAACTGGTGCAAAAGTACAGCGGTGACCAATGGGAAACCCTGCATCAACGGCTGCTGGAATTTTCCCCCCGGGTATCCTACCGCTGGCGCGACCTGGCGGACAACGTCGCCAGGCCCGAAGTGCTTCCGCGGATACAGCACTACGACGGGCACAATCACCGGATAGACCGGATAGCGCGCCCCCGGGAGACCGAAATACTGGAAAGGGAAATATTCTCCCAGGGGCTGTTTTCGGCCCGGACAACGCCCTGGGAACACTTCGTCAAAAGGTTCCTTTTGCACCAGAATGGCGAATTCGGCGTCATGTGCCCCCTGGCCTGCACCGAAGGACTGATCGTCCTGCTGAAATACTACCCGGACCATGACACGCCGGAACTGGACCAAATACTGCTGCACTGTAAGGAGGGCATCGACGGCGACTTCGGCATCGGGGCCCAGTTCATGTCCGAAATCCAGGGCGGCTCGGACATCCCCTCCAACCTGTTGGAAGCCCGGCCCGACGGCAAGGGGTACCGGCTGTACGGCAGCAAATTTTTCTGTTCCGCCATGCAGGCCGACTACGCGGTGGTCACCGCCAGGGTGACGGGCAGCGACAAAGTGGGCACCTTCGTGGCGCCGGCCTGGCTGCCGGGCGACAAAGAGCGGGAGCGGCGCAACGGTTACGTGATTAACCGGATCAAGTGGAAAATGGGCACCAGCGAGCTGCCCACCGCCGAAGTGGAATACCAGGGCGCGGCGGCCTACGCGGTGGGACCGGTGGACCGGGGGGTGGCCAGCGCCGTGGGCATCGTATTGACCTTGTCCCGCCTGGCGGTGGGCAGCTCCAGCGGCGGCGCCATGCTGCGCGCCGTCCGGGAAGCGCTGCTGTACGGGCGATTCCGCGACGTCTTCGGCCAAAAAATACAACAGTTTCCCCTGACCGCCCGCCAGTTGGAGGAAATGGCGGAGGCGGCGCAAAGGACCACCGCCGGCGCCTTCAAAGTGTACGACATGTTCCTGCGGCAGGGGCGTAAACTGCAAGTCGGCCTAAAGTCGGACGAGCCGGTGGAAGTGCAAAAACAGCGGTTTAATTTAAGGGAATTAATCCTGATGCAAAAAATTAGCACCGCTCATGAGTGCGTGGATATAATCCGCAAAGCCATGAGTATTTTCGGCGGGCACGGCGTCATGGAAGATTTCTCCTCGCTGCCCCGGCTGTATCGCGACGCCGCCGTCCACGAACTGTGGGAGGGCCCACGCAACGTACTTCTAACCCAAATTTACCGGGACTTACAGCGGGCCGCCCGGTGGTACGACCCGGCCGAGTTTGCCGCCACCGTTCTGAACGGCGCCCCCGGCCACCAGGTGGAAGAACGGGTGGCGCAGTTAAATGAACTGCTGAAAAAGCCCGTGCTGTCCGTGCCGAACAGGGCGTCCCTAATGGCGGCGGGAGAATGGGAATCCTTTTGCGGCCGGTTTTTCAGGGTTTACCAGGAGCAGGCTTTGCGGGAAGTGGGCGGGGAGAAACCAACAATCAACGAATCCCTAACAAATGAATGATTAAAACAAAAAGGAGGACGTAATGCTAAACATCAGCCGGATCATATGCAACCGCGCTTACCCCAAACTGGAGTGTTTTGTAGAAGAAGGGTATCACTAATCCGGCTGCTTACAAGTGTGTTAAAGAAGTTAATCAAACAATAACAAAGGTGACACACGCATCAATGGCGCAGGTCGCCTTTTCCATTTTCCCCAAAATGTCTGTTTCCTTTAACCTACCTTTCCCGGGCAAGTCCTCTCACCGCACCGCTTCTCTAAAAGCCCCGGCTATAAGCGAAACCAGACGGTGCATGTGTTTTCTAACCTCCTGGTCGGAACGGCCCGGGTATTTGCGAAAAGTGATCAAAATACCGTTCAGACACGCAAAAAAAGCATGGGCATACAGCCGCACATTATCCCGCGCGCCCATTTTTTCAAACGTTTGTTCAAAAACATCAAGCAAGCACCGCTCAGCAGCATTGAACCGCTCCAGGGCCTTTTGATTGATATCCCCGTCGAGCATAAAGTGGGCCATCATCTGAAAAAAATTGTCGTGGTCCAGCAAGTAATCCACAAAGACCACGGCAACATCTTCAATGGTGGCGTTAATATTATCTTGCAGCAACTTAAAAAGGGTTTCACTGATGTCCTTGCCTTCGCGGAAAAACGCCTCCACGAAAAGCTCATCCCGGTCGGAGAAATACCTGTATATAGAAGCCGGCGAAATATCCGCCTCGGCGGCAATATGCCGCATGCTCACTTGGTTGAACGGTTTCTGGGTGAACAATTTAACGGCGGCGTTTATGATCAGGTTTTTCCTAACCTCCCGCTCATTTTCCCTTAACTGTAACAATCTGGATTTTGTGTTCATAAACCCAGCCTCCGTAAAATTATGTGGCAGTTACCCTTTCTTTTTTACATAACCTTTATTCTCCAATTCAGCTAATGTACCTTCTACTTCATGCTCTGAAAAATGAGTCTTAATGCTTTTAATTTCGTGAATAAAATCATTTCTATCAAATACTTTGCCGGTGATTTTGACGTCCCGATTTATAAAAATAACAGTTGAACGTAATTCCACATCACTAGCGCGCAGCTATATCAGAACAATCGTTCGCTTTTAACTTTTCTTTTAATTCCCG
>JAKSCU010000494.1 GCA_022360435.1 Bacillota bacterium | reverse complement strand
AGGCAATTTTCTCTACCCCTCTGCTGTTTTGACTCCGGGGTGTTGACAGCTGGCCGCACCCCTCAAGCTTTAGTATAAAGCACGGCTCAATAGCCGTCAAATGCGCTGCAGCCAGACCAGGCCCGGCTTGGCATTTTGTGTCCGTTGACAGGCCGGGCGTTACATGCTACTTTTGAATTGTGAAAAAATTGCCGCTTGATGCCTTGAGCCGGGAGGAATAATTGCGCGGACAACGAATATTTTAAGGGGGATTTATCTGTTTTACCCTAATTTTTTTAGCAACCCAATTCTAAGGATGCTTCCGTCCGTGGGAGGAGATAGCTTTAGGGGGACGGGATTGTCCACGCAAGTTAAAAAGTCTTTTAAGGAGGTGAGCCTTATTTTTACGGTTGCTATTGATCGTGACAAATGTGAAGGTTGTGGTGAATGTACCGAATCCTGTCCCGCGGATATTTTAGAAATGGAGGACGGGATAGCAGTGGTAACCGACCCCGAAGAGTGTCTTGGTTGCGAAACCTGTGTTTCCGTGTGCCCTACCGGCGCTATCACCGTAGAGGAAAATTAATTTGCTGCATTTTTATTTAACTAATTGGCCCTTAAAGATAAAAGGGCTATGCTCCAGGGAGGTGCACTAGTGCAATTACTAATTGGACAAATATTACCGTATATCACGGTAATCCTTTTTACCCTGGGTGTAATGTACCGCCTGGGTCGCTGGGTGGGAGCGCGGATTGTTCACAATATCACACTTTCACCCTGGCTGAATAACAACACCGAAGTGGCTATAAGGATAGGCTCGGAAGCTTTCCTGTTCCGCAACTTGTTCAGATTTGATAAAGCCCTGTGGGCCGGCGCCATTTTAATGCACATTGCCCTGCTTAGCATCATCGCCGGGCATGTGGTGGGTTTCAGCTTATTGGGCCAGCAGTTTGCTTTGATCCCGGGCCTGGGTATCACCCCGGAACTGAGCAAAGCCATGTCCAACATACTGGGCACGGTATTCGGCATTTTACTGTTCGTCGCTTTGCTTTACCTGCTGTATAGGCGCGTAAGCATTAGACCCGTCAGGGAAACAACCAGGCTGAGCGACAACCTGTGGCTGGTTTACCTGATTGCGCTGGTGGGTGTGGGCAACATTATGCGCTTGTTCCCCGCCGTAAACGTGGGCTATGTGCCTGTACGGGACTACATGCTGGCCCTGGCCACGTTCCAGCCGGTTATGGGCATGTCCCTTCTGGACAACGGCTTTTTCCTGGTCCACTACCTGCTGGTGCAGATTATGTTGATTATTCTCCCGTTCAGTAAACTGATGCATCTATTCGGTATGTTCGCCGAGCGTTGGATTGTCAACCGGGTTTACAAAGATCCCGCCCCGGGCATACCCGATGTTGACGTAGCGGCGGCCCGTAAAGCCGGTATAGGGGTTCCGTCCGGCGATACCGCCGGGGAGGGGGTATAAATTATGCCAGAATATAATGGAATGACACAACCGGTTCGGGCTACTCCTGAAGAACTGCGCAAAATTTTTGTCGAGCCGGTGCCCGACGAGCAAAAGCCGCAAAAAGCGCTGGAGTACCTGGATGATATTCGCAAGAAATTTCGCTCCTTCGTGGTGGCCATGGAATCCTGCGTCAAGTGCGGCCAGTGTGCCGAAAATTGCCACACTTATCTGGGCACCCAGGATCCAAACAACATTCCCGGCAACCGGGCCGAACTGATCCGCAAGATCTACCGCCGTTACTTCACCCTGGAAGGGCGCTGGTTCGGCAAGTTGGTGGGCGCCGAGGATATCAGCCTGGACGTTATCGAACAGTGGTACTCTTACTACTACCAGTGCAGTCAGTGTCGCCGGTGCGCCCATGTGTGCCCCTTCGGCATCGACACCTGCGAGGTGACTTTCGTCGGCCGCCAGATCCTGCACTGGCTGGGCATTACGCCCAAGCTGCACGCCACTACCGGCGGCGGCATGGAAAAGACGGGCAACCATATGACCTTGCCCAAGCCGGGCATTGTTGACACCTTGGAGTTCATGTCCGAGGAAATCATGGATATTTTCGGCGCCGAGGTTGACTTTCCCGTCGACAAGCCGGATTCGGATATTATTTACATCCCATCCTCGGCGGACTTTATGCTGAACGAGTACACCCTGATGGGCGCGGGCATGTTCTTTAAATATATCGGCGCCAATTGGACCATCCCCAGCACCGTTACCGAGGCCGGCAACTTCGGGTTTCTGTTTGACCAGTACTATACCCAGCGGGGCAATGTCAATCGCTTGCTGAACGCGGCGCACGAACTGGGCGCCAAGAAGATCGTCTGGGGTGAGTGCGGCCACGGTTGGCGGGCGGCCAAGATGTACATTCCATCCCTGGCCGACCGGCCGATGCGCTGGCCCATAACCCACATCCATGACGAAGTCGCCGATCTGATCCGCAAGGGCGAGTTGAAACTGAACCCCGAGAACAACTCGCAGCCCGCCACACTGCACGACCCGTGCAATTACGTGCGCGCCTGCGGCCTGAACGAGAACATGCGCGTCATTATGAACGCCGTTACCACGGACTTTCGGGAAATGACCCCCAATGGTATGGATAACTTCTGTTGCGGCGGCGGTTCGGGCATCCTGTTCGACGACCCGGAAATGTACCAGAAGCGCATCCAGCTCAGCCAGAAGAAAGCCGACCAGGTGCGGGCCACCGGCGTGGGCAAGGGCGGCAACGGCATCCTGTGCGCCCCGTGCTCCATCTGCAAGGCCCAACTGTACCCGATGGTGGAGGAACACGAACTGGGCGTCGAAGTCAAGGGTCTTATCGACCTGGTGGGTAAGGCCCTGGTTTGGAAATAGATTTTTCAGCTGGTCAGGAAATGGGGGTGCATGCAGCTGTGCCTTGCATAACCGTTAACGGCGTGGAAATTGAGCTGGACGAAGACGGCTTTATGATTGATCCCGACTTGTGGAACGAAGATGTGGCCAGGGCATTCGCCGCCTCCGAGGGAATAACCCAACTGAACGAATACCACTGGAAAGTGATTAACTACCTGAGGGCGTACTTCAAACAGTACCACATCGCGCCCATGGTCCGCAAGCTGTGCAAGGAAACGGGCTGCAGCCTGAAGTACATTTATGACTTGTTTCCCTCCGGACCGGCCAAGGGCGCCTGCAAGCTGGCGGGACTACCCAAACCCACCGGCTGTGTGTAGCTGCCGCGGCAACCGGTGTTTGCAGTACGCGGCAGGGCATGTTTTTGCCGATTTGAATTGACCGGGCACAGGTTGCGCCCGGCGCCTTCCAGGCGCCGGAGCCACCGTGCCTGTTGTTTTTCGCCGTTATTTAGGAGTCATGGCCGCAAAAGCTTGGCAAGCCGCGGGACCGGCGGTTAGAGCGACCCCGAAGCGCGGAGCAGGAGCCGCAGGGAAGACAAGAACCATTTAATGCTATAGTGCCGCTGAATTCCGGCTACTATATATAAAACTCCAAAACTCTTAAAGGCGGTGAAACCATAATGAGGCATTGCGGTATTCCCAGGCTGGTGATTGCCGCACCCCAGGGGCGCTCCGGCAAAACCATCACCACCATCGGTCTGCTGTCGGCGCTGAAAAAAGCCGGTTGTCGCGTACAGCCGTATAAAAAAGGCCCCGACTTTATCGACCCCAGTTGGATGACCAGGATTACCGGGCGTTTTTGCCGCAACCTGGATAGTTTTTTGATGGATCGGGAAACCATCCGCGCCTCCTTGGCCCGAACCGCCGGGGACGCTGATCTCGTCGTGGTGGAAGGGGCCATGGGCCTGTTTGACGGCGTCGATCTGGAAGGCAGCGGTAGCACCGCTGAAATTGCCAAGGCCATCGGAGCGCCGGTCATTCTGGTGGTCGACACCACCCGGATGACCCGGAGCGTGGCGGCCATGGTTTCCGGTTACCGGCATTTTGACCCCGAAGTGCGCGTGGCCGGTGTAATTCTGAACAAAGTGGCCCGCCCGCGCCACGAACAAATGCTTCGTGCGGCTATCCGACATTACTGCGGCATCCCGGTGTTGGGTGTGATACCCAAGGGGCAAAAGCTGAACATCCCCGACCGGCACCTGGGCCTGGTTCCGGCCCTGGAAAGCGATGAACAAGCTTTGACTGTCGACGGGGCCGGCGGAGCCGCCGGAGAATACCTGGACTTGCCAGCCATAATGGAAGTGGCCGGCAGCGCGGCGCCCCTGGAGGTGAAAAAACACCCGCTGCTTGATATTCCCCTGCTGCGGGAGCCCCGGCTGGCCGGGCTGAAACCGGAAACGCCCCGGGCCAAGGTGGCGGTGTTTATGGACCGGGCTTTCAGTTTTTACTACCCGGATAACCTGGAATCCCTGGTGGCCGCCGGAGCGGAACTGGTGCCGGTGAACGCGCTGTCGGACAAACGTCTGCCCGACTTTGACGCCGCCTACATCGGCGGCGGTTTCCCGGAAGTTTTTGCCGACGGGCTGGCGGCCAACGAAACGCTGCGCGCCCACCTGCGGGAGCGTATTGAGTCCGGACTGCCGGTATACGCCGAGTGTGGCGGCCTGATGTACCTGGGGCGGAAGATTGCCTGGCGGGGCCGGGACTACCCCATGACCGGCGCGCTGCCCTATGATGTGGTTATGATGGACCGGCCCCAGGGTCACGGCTATATTACTTTGCGGGTGGAAAACCAAAGCCTTTACTATAATAAGGGCGAAGAGTTAAAGGGGCACGAATTTCACCACTCCCGCCTGGAGAACCTGGAGCGGGAAAAAATACGCTTTGCCTTCGGCGTGACCCGGGGATACGGGCTGGACGGTGAACGTGACGGCATAATATACAAAAACGTGCTGGCCTGCTACACCCACCTGCACGCCCTGGCCACCCCGGACTGGGCGAAACGTCTGGTGCGCGCCGGGATCCGGCATAGGAAGCTAAACTAAGCTATGCGGACGGTTCGAACGTCCCCGGAACGCAAAGCGTTGGGAACCGGGTGAGACGATGAAACCGTCCCGTGGCCGCGGTGATGTCGCGGCAGGGTTTGGTGTTGGCGAAAGCCCCGACTTATAACACCAAACCCCTGAAAACCCATGCCAAAGCTTATTCAGGAGACACAAATAGATGCGTCTCCTTTGCGTTGTGGCGGATGATTACCCCCCGTCCTTTTTACGTCTTTCCACATACGCCCCGTACACAAAAGCCGCTAACCCCGCTACCGCCAGAAAAATAAGAAACGCCAAGGTTTTTTCGTTCAATGTTCTGCCCTCCAGCTTTGATTTAATGACAATTAATTCTATGGCAATCCCCTACAAACAGTCATTTAATGCTCGGTACAACTTTGTTCCGGAGATTCGTCCTGCTCAAGCATTTCCGCCACCAGTCGCAGCACGGCCACCGTGTTGGTTACCAGCGCTTCGTACAACAACAGGGGGAGCACCTCCTGCATGTTGGCTTTGATTTCGCCGCCGGAAACTTTTTCTTTCACCACGTCCCCGGCATGGTTAAGCGCCTTGTTTACCAGATACTCAATCTCTTTTTGCCGTTCCTGCACGAAGTTATCAACATCAATCCGCCTCCTCAGGGTCATCACCCCCTTTGGGTAACCAAAACAAAGATATCCCCGACCGGTTGCCTGTATTTGCCTACCCAGTTATATATTCTCGCAAAAATAAAACAAATCCTTTCCTGGCAAATCAAAAACTATTTCCGGTCAACACATAGTTTTCTCTTTTTGACTAAAACTATGAAAAAAGTGAGGTGCAGGCCTTTTGTCCGGTTGGATATCATCATTGGCAAAGCCGGCGGTTTGTATAACGGTTATATTGATGTTTTTGACAACCGCCCTGTTTCCGCTGTTTGTCCGCCAGGCGGCTGCCCAAAACAAGACACTTTACTGGGGTAGCCGGGGCGACGAGGTGGTAACCGTACAGCATAAGTTAAGGCAGTGGGGTTACTATCATGGCTTTAATGACGGAAATTACGGTTCCGCCACTTACCAGGCGGTGCGCGAATTCCAGCGCCAGAACGGGCTGCGGGCGGACGGGGTGGTGGGCCCCCGGACCTGGGCGGCCCTTGGTTACGGGGGGGCGGCGGCAAGCGAGCCCCCGGATTCTGAGGGTGACGGTACTAAGACAACCACTGCGGGCGCGGTGAGCAGCTCCCGGGACATTACCCTGCTGGCCCGGGTAATTGAGGCTGAGGCCGCCGACGAACCCTATGCCGGCAAAGTGGCCGTCGGGGCGGTAGTTCTGAACCGGGTGAGCAACTCGGCGTTTCCCAATACATTGGCCAGCGTTGTTTACCAACCGCATGCCTTTGAGTCGGTGTCCAACGGCCAGATTAACCGGCCTTTGACCAAGGAGTCCATTAACGCGGCCAGGCAGGCCATGAGCGGCTGGGATCCCACAGGTGGAGCCACATTTTTCTGGAACCCGGCCAAACAGGTCACCCCGTGGATCTGGAGCAGGCAGATAATCCAACGCATCGGCCGGCACGTTTTTGCGCGGTAGCCGCCCGGCGGCCGGTTTTGGCGGCGGATAAGCCGTTGCCGGCGTGTTTGTGGCTTTGGTGAACACTTTATATTTTTATCCCCGGGAGTGATACTATGTACAGAAAATGGCTTTTGCCGCTGGGATTGCTGGCCCTGGCGCTGGGGGCGGGTTACTGGTTTAACTGGCAGCAAAATGAAAACCGTATGCTAAGGACCGCTCTGGATAACAATTATCAGCGGGCTTTTTACAATCTGGCGGACCAAGTGCAAAATGCCGAAGTATTGTTGGGAAAAGCCCTGGTTACAGCAGACCCCGTGCAGATCCAAAGCTTGTTTGAGCAAGTTCGGGAGCAGTCCAGCCAGGCTTTGGATAGTCTGACCCAGTTGCCGGTACAGGGCGAACTGCTGGGGCGAACGGCTAAATTTATTGTTCAGTTGGGGGATTATTCCCATTCCCTTGCCGAACAGGTGGCCATGGGCAAAGCTGTGTCCGGCGAGCAATGGGACACATTGAACCGTCTATACAACCAAGCTTCCGGTCTGAACACCGAACTGGGCAGAATCCATGCCGAGGTGGCCGACGGGCGGTTCAGCTTTACCGAACTTGCCGTCAGCAGCAGCCGCAGACTGGCCAAGGAAGGCCGAACTCCGGCCGGCGCCGGTTTTCAGGACATGGACAATCAAATGCAGAAATATCCTTCTCTAATATATGACGGTCCTTTTTCCGATCACCTGGAGCAAGGCAATGCCCGCGGGGTAACCGGCGACGACATTACGCCGGCCCAAGCCAAGGCGGCAGCCCTGCGGTACCTGGACATTGAAAAAGGGGAAGATGTAACGGCCCGCGTTACCGGGACGGTGGAAACTGATATAAAGGCTTACCGGGTGGAGATGATCCTCCGCCGGGAAGGCGAAAAACAGGGAGAACCGGCGATAGCCGACATAACCCGGCGGGGCGGGCACCTGGTCTGGATGCTTTACCAGCGTGACATCCCCGGTGCCGGTGTCAGTATCAACGAAGCCGGGAAGCTGGCTGCCGGTTACCTTGAAGAACGCGGCTACGGCCCGATGAAGCTCAGTTACCACCAGCGCAACGACAACACGGTCACATTCAACTTTGCCTACATGCAGGATGATGTGATTATTTACCCGGATCTGGTCAAGGTGACCGTGGCTCGGGATAACGGGCGGGTGGTGGCCGTGGACACTCGTACCTACCTGATGTCGCACCATCGGCGCGACCTGTCCGAGCCCCAAGTTACGGAACGGCAGGCCCGGGAACTGGTGAGCGGCAGGCTGCAGATTCAGGATCGCGGCAGGCTGGCCCTCATCCCCCTGGATCCGGACAAGGAGCTGCTGACCTGGGAGTTCAAAGGCACCCTGGGCGAAGATTCTTACCTGGTGTACATAAACGCCATGAACGGCCGGGAGGAAAACGTGCTCCGGCTGATCGAAAACCAGGACGGTGTTTTGACTATGTAAAGCCTCAAAGCTTACCCCCCGGCCAACTTGCAACACCCGACACCGGAGGGTTGACACCGGCCCTAACCCGTGCTAAGATGAGTTTGATTTTTTAAAAAATTGAACGGTTTTGAAGGGGAATAAAGGTGCCGTTATAATCCACCAGCGAGCCGGGGAGGGTGTGAGCCCGGCGGGTTGGAGCGCCTGTGCCGCCCCGGAACTGCGGGCTGAAAGCGTTATGCGCCAGTAGGTTAATGCCGGCTTGTCACCGTTAAAGGCTATGAGAGGGCCGCCTGCCGCGCCCGGTCGAATTTTGGGCCGGTTGTCGGGAGCGGTCAACCAGGGTGGTACCGCGAGTAAAACCTCGTCCCTTTGCAGGGGCGGGGTTCTTTTATTTTATCGAAAGGGGTGTATTGATGGACGACATCACCAAGCAGATACTGGAGTTGCTTGAGGACAACGCCAGGCTCACCGCCGGGGAAATAGCCGTCATGCTGAATATGGACGCGGAAACAATAAAGGACGCCATCAGAAGCCTGGAACAAAAAAAAGTCATCTTAAAATACCTGACCTTAGTTAACTACGAAAAATTGGGTGAAGAAAAAGTGAGCGCGTTAATCGAAGTGCGCATCACCCCCCAGCGGGACGTAGGCTTCGACGGCGTGGCCGAACGGGTATACCGGTTCCCGGAGGTGCGCAGCATGCGCCTGATGAGCGGCGACTACGACCTGGCGGTATTCGTGGAGGGCCGCAGTATGAAAGAAATATCCCATTTTGTTTCCACCAAGCTGTCTACCATTGAAGGAGTAATCAGCACCGCCACCCATTTTGTCCTGAAAACTTACAAACAGGACGGCGTAATTCTGGAAGACGGCGAAGAAGACAGGAGGTTGATGATTTCGCCATGACCCGCACAAACTGGACCAATAGGATTAATCCGGCGGTACAAAGTATTCCGCCTTCCGGTATCCGAAAATTCTTTGATATGGTCACCGAAACAAAAGGGGTAATTTCCCTTGGCGTGGGCGAACCCGATTTTGTTACGCCCTGGCATGTCCGGGAATCATGCATTTACTCATTGGAAAAAGGTTACACCATGTACACCTCCAACGCCGGGCTTTTGGAGCTGCGTCAAGTCATTGCCGCCGACCTGGCCAACACGTACAATATCAAATACAATCCCCGCAGCCAAATCCTAATCACCGTTGGTGTCAGCGAAGCGCTGGACCTGGCCATGCGGGCATTGCTCTGTCCGGGGGACGAAGTGCTGATCCCCGAGCCGTCCTACGTGTCATACGCCCCCTGTACCGTACTGTCCGGCGGTGTGCCTGTGTTTATACCCACCGGTATGGATAAAGATTTTCGCATTACCGCAGACCAGGTGCAGAAGTCGATTACTTCACGCACCAGGGTGCTGCTCATGTGTTATCCCAATAACCCCACCGGCGCCATCATGGACCGGGAGGAACTGGAAAAGATTGCTGAAATAGCCGTGGCGCACGACCTGGTGGTGGTCTCCGATGAGATATACGACCGGCTCACCTACCTGGGTCAACACACCTGTCTGGCATCACTGCCGGGCATGTGGGAGCGTACCGTGTTGCTAAACGGCTTCAGCAAAGCTTACGCCATGACCGGCTGGCGGGTGGGTTACGCCGCCGGGAACCCGGACTTCATAGACGCCATGACCAAGATTCACCAGTATTCAATGCTTTGCGCCCCCATCACCGGGCAAATGGCGGCGCTTGAGGCTCTGAAGAACGGCCAGCCCGGCATGCGCCGGATGGTCGAACATTACAACCGGCGCCGTAACATGGTGGTGCAGGCGTTCCAAGACATGGGCCTGCCTTGTTTTGAGCCCGGCGGAGCTTTTTATGCTTTTCCCCAGGTTTCCGTCACCGGCCTGAGTTCGGAGCAATTTGCCGGGGAACTGTTGAAAGAGGAACAGGTGGCCGTAGTGCCGGGCAACGCCTTCGGGCAATCCGGCGAGGGATTCGTGCGGGTATCATACGCGGCATCACCGGATGAGCTAAGCGAAGCTTTCCGGCGCATAGCCCGGTTTATCCGGCGTCGCGGCGTGCGCCCCAGGGTGATTTCGGCCTCCGCCAAATTTTCTGTGGAATCAAAGGAAGGAATATATCAAACCGTATAGAACTGCTTATATCAGACATCAAGTTATGCAGTACGGGAGAATTAGTTATGGACATCCGGGCTTTTGAATTATGCTCGGCTACACGTTGGTGGGCTGACTGCCGGCCCCGGTTCAACCGGGTCCTGCGTACTCGGGAGATAACCTCCGGGCTGTACACCAGTTGCTATGCCCGAGTCTCGAAAGCCCGGCGTCAAAGCCGGGGTTAAAGGTATTTATCACCCTTCAACGCCCTGGTTATTTTTATTTCCAACAATAATCCTTCTCTGTGACCCCGCTAACCTTTAATTACGCTGTTGTGATGGGTAATAAAATAAATCAAACCGGAATTCAGGTCAAGGAAGTGTAAACAAGATGATTTGGGACCCGCAGCATGAATGCATGGACAGGGATGAACTGCGCCTTCTGCAGTTGGAAAGGTTGAAGGAAACCGTGACCCGGGTATATCAACGGGTGCCGTTTTACCGCCGGGCCATGGACGAATCCGGTGTGCGCCCCGAAGATATAAACACTTTGAATGACATTGACAAGCTCCCGTTCACTGACAAGACAGCTTTGCGGGACAACTATCCTTACGGGCTATTGGCCGTGTCCAAGAAGGAAGTCAACCGGCTGCACGCATCCTCCGGCACCACCGGCAAGCCCACGGTGGTGGGATACACCCGGCGGGACCTGGAAACCTGGTCTGATCTGGTGGCCCGCATTGTCACCATGGCCGGGGTCGACGACGAGGATGTGGTGCAGATTACCTTCGGTTACGGCCTGTTCACCGGCGCCTTCGGCCTGCATTACGGCCTGGAGAAAGTGGGCGCCACCATCGTCCCGGCCTCGGTGGGCAACACCGGCCGGCAGATTATGCTAATGCAGGATTTTGGCGCCACCGCCTTGGTTGGCACCCCGTCGTACGCGCTGCACCTGGCCGACGCGGCCAGGGCTATGCAAGTGGATCCGGCGGACCTGGGTATCCGCAAGGGGTTGTTCGGGGCCGAGGCTTGGACCGAGAGCATGCGGGGGGAAATGGAACGCACCTGGAACATGAAAGCCACCGACAATTACGGCCTCAGCGAGGTAATGGGTCCCGGTGTTTCCGGGGAATGCCTCCAGCGGGCCGGTTTGCACATCAACGAAGACCACTTCCTGGTGGAGGTTATCGACCCTGCCACCGGGGAAAAGGCGGAACCCGGCCGGGAGGGCGAACTGATCATAACCACCTTGACCAAGGAGGCGCTGCCCATCCTGCGTTACCGCACCAGGGACATCACCGTGCTTGACGAAACCAGATGCGCCTGCGGCCGCACCACGGCCCGGATGCGCAAGGTGTGCGGGCGCACCGACGACATGCTGATTATTTCCGGAGTTAACGTATTTCCGTCCCAGATCGAAACCGTGCTTATGGATATGGCCGGTCTGTCCCCGCACTACCAGATTTTGGTCAGCAAGAAAGGCTATTTGGACCACCTGGAAGTTCAGGTGGAGTTGACCGATCAGGTTTTCACCGGCTCGTTCAAGGACCTTGAAGCCTTGGAAAATAAACTGAGGCAGAAAATATTCAGCGTCCTTTCCTTGAACTGCCGGGTGCGTTTGTTGGAGCCGCACTCTTTGGCCCGCAGTGAGGGCAAAATAAAACGTGTTATCGACAACCGATAATATGTCCTGTCAGTGGTGGTTGGCTTTGGTGCCGGGTGTTGCAAGTTAAATTTGTTGAACTGCTTTTTAATGGTGCTTCTTGCCGTTTTTCTTTTTTTTGACCGCCGGGATATTTATAGTGACGGCCATGGTTGCTTTTATTGACGATTATCGATGGGCATTGGCATTTCCTTATCGGGGCGGTCAATCCCTTCCCGGGTGATAGGCGTAAACATGCAAATCCATTTCCATCTTGTGCTTGCGCCACAAGTGAGGTATCCGTGGTAATCCCGGTTGTCCAAAAAAATTTGCTGCCGGTTATTGCCCCGGGAGATAACATGGTATACTGTATCTGGTGTCGGGTAATAACGGGGAGGACGACCCATTGGAAACACCTCCTGGATACTAAGGTTTGCATAACTATATTTTACATTCTACCCTTCAACTTGCAACAAAACAGTCTTGCAACACCTGACACCAGAGGAGGCGGATATGAGCAACATTGTTGAGGAGATGCGTGCCGGGCTGCGGGAGGCGCTGGAGAAGGCGGTGGCGGCGGCGGTGGCGGCGGAGCAACTCCCGCCGGTGGATATGCCGGACTTCGTGGTGGAGGTGCCCCGGGAACGGGAACACGGGGATTTTGCCGCCAACCTGGCTATGCTGCTGCCCAAACAAGCCCGCTTGGCGCCCCGCAAAATTGCGGAGATACTGCTGGAAAATCTGCCGGCGCAGCCAAGGCGCAACAAGGACTTATGCCGCGAAACCGGCGCCATGCGCTGGGTGGAGCGGGTGCAAGTGGCCGGCCCCGGGTTTGTCAATTTTCACTTGGACTCCCGCTGGGTGCTGGACGCGGTGCCTCTGGCGGCGCGGCAGCAGCGGGATTATGGTCGGGCGCGGCTTGTGGAGGACGAAAGGGTGCAGGTGGAGTTCGTCAGCGCCAACCCCACCGGGTTGCTGCACATGGGCAACGCCCGGGGGGCGGCGCTGGGGGACAGTATCGCCGCCATCCTGGATTTTGCCGGCTGGCGGGTGACCCGGGAGTACTACATAAATGATGCCGGCAACCAAGTGGAAAATTTCGCCCTGTCCCTGGAAGCCCGCTATTTTCAGCTGCTGGGCCGGGAAGGCCGGATACCCGAGGGCGGCTACCACGGGGAGGATATCGCGGACACGGCGCGCCGGTACATAGCCGGGCACGGCGACGGCCTGCTGCATGCGGAGCGGCGCACCAGGCTGGATACCCTGGCCCGGTACGCTCTGGCGGAAAAAATCGAAGGCATCCGGGAAGCCCTGGCTGAGTTTGGCGTAGAGTACGACGTGTGGTTTTCGGAGCAGTCGCTGCACGACAGCGGACAGGTGGATGAAGCCGTCTCCCGCCTGCGGGAACGAGGTTACGTTTACGAGCACGAGGGCGCCCTGTGGTTCAAGGCAAGCGCCTTCGGCACGGAAAAGGACGAAGTGGTGGTTAGGAAGAACGGTATATCCACCTATTTTGCCGCCGATATCGCCTATCATATGGACAAGTTCCAGCGGGGCTTCCACCGGGTAATCAATATCTGGGGAGCCGACCACCACGGGCCTGGGCCCCGGATGAAGGGGGTCATGGAGGCGCTGGGGCATGACCCCGAGGCGCTGCATATCGTTCTGATGCAGCTGGTGCGGCTGTTCCGGGGCGGGGAAATAGTGCGTATGTCCAAGCGCACCGGCCGGTTTGTCACATTGGAGGAGCTGGTGGAAGAGGTGGGCCGAGACGCCGCCCGTTATTTTTTTGTCATGCGCGGCGCCGACAGCCACCTGGATTTCGACCTGGACCTGGCCCGGACCCAGTCCAACGACAACCCGGTTTATTACGTTCAATACGCCCACGCCCGCATCTGCAGCATCTTCCGGCAATTGGCGGAACAGGGTCGGCCAAAACCGGACCCCGGCCAGGTGAACCTGGAATTGCTCAAGGAAGAGGCCGAACTGGTCCTGGCCCGCCGCTTGGCCGATTTCCCCGAGGAGGTGGCCATGGCGGCTCGGCAACTGGCCCCGCACCGTATAGCCCGTTATGTGCACGAAGTGGCCGGCTTGCTGCATAGTTTTTATAACGCCTACCGGGTAATCACCGACGACCGGGAACTGAGCAACGCCCGGCTGCTGCTGGTGGAAGCCACCCGGGTGGTGCTGCGGAACGCTCTGGGGCTGTTGGGTGTGCAGGCGCCGGAAAAAATGTAATGGGGGGATTGCCTTTGCGTGAAGTAATATTGGCCACCTTGGTGGGTGTTGCCATCGGCCTGTTGTTTGCCCGCCTGAAGCTGCCCACCCCCGCGCCGCCCACGCTGGCGGGCCTGATGGGTATTGTGGGCCTTTTCCTCGGTTACGTGGCGGCCACTCGCTGGCTGGGCTGGGATTAATTTTACGAGCCCGGGTTCGCTATGGACGGTATTCTTGCCGGAGTCGCGGGTAGCGACGGCAAACATAACGACGACCCATACACACCTTGTTTTGTATTGACATGCCCAATGAGCATGATAGAATTATTAAGGATTTGACAAGAGAAAAATTGACAACAGGAGGAACTTTATGGCCAAGTTCATTTTTGTCACCGGCGGTGTGGTATCGTCTCTGGGTAAAGGTATCACAGCCGCTTCCCTGGGCCGACTGCTAAAATGCCGGGGGCTTAAAGTGGCCATTCAAAAACTGGACCCTTATATCAACATTGACCCGGGCACCATGAGCCCGTACCAGCACGGCGAGGTGTTTGTCACCGACGACGGGGCGGAAACCGACCTGGACCTTGGCCATTACGAGCGGTTCATCGATGTCAGCCTGGGTAAAAGCAGCAACGTCACCACCGGCGGCATATACTGGTCGGTCATCAGCAAGGAAAGACGGGGCGACTACCTGGGCGCCACGGTGCAGGTAATTCCCCACATAACCAACGAGATTAAAGAATGGGTACACCGCATTGCCCGGGAATTGAACCCGGACGTGGTGATAGCCGAAATCGGCGGCACGGTGGGGGACATTGAATCCCTGCCCTTCCTGGAGGCCATTCGCCAGCTAAAAAGCGACCTTGGTCGGGACAACGTGATGTACATTCACGTAACCCTGGTTCCGCATCTCCGGGTGGCTAATGAATTAAAAACCAAACCCACCCAGCACAGCGTCAAGGAACTGCGCAGCATCGGCATCCAACCCGACGTGCTGGTCTGCCGCACCGAAAAGCCCCTTTCCAAGGAAATGGTGGAGAAACTGGCCCTGTTTTGTGATACCGGCCGGGAAGCCGTGGTGCAGGCCATTGACGCGCCGCACATATACGAGGTGCCGTTGATGCTGGAAGACGAAGGACTTGGCGACCTGGCCATCCGCCGGCTGAGCCTGCAGTGCACCTCCCGGCCCGACCTGAATGAATGGCGGGCCATGGTGGAAAAAATGAAAAATCTGCACCGGTGCGCTACCATAGGATTGGTGGGCAAATACGTCGCCCTGCCCGACGCCTATATCAGCGTGGCCGAGGCTTTGCGTCACGCCGGCCTGTACTACGGCGCCAAGGTGGATATTCGCTGGATTAACTCGGAAGAGCTGGAATCCCGACCCGCGACCGAACTTCTCTCGGGTGTCGACGGTGTTTTAGTGCCCGGCGGCTTCGGCGACCGGGGCATAGAGGGTAAAATAAGCGCGATTAATTTCGCCCGGGTAAACAAAATTCCGTTCTTGGGCCTGTGCCTGGGTATGCAATTGGCGGTGGTGGAATATGCTAGGAATGTGCTTAACTGGCGGGGCGCAAACAGTACCGAGTTCAACCCCGGCACATCATACCCCGTGATAGACCTGCTGCCGGAGCAAAAGGAACTGGATAAGCTGGGCGGCACCATGCGTCTGGGCAAATATCCCTGTCGCCTGGTCGAGGATACCCTGGCGCATCGGTCTTACGGGACCGAGACTATCCACGAAAGACACCGCCACCGGTATGAGTTGAACAATAAGTACCGTGAGGCGCTGGCTGAATCCGGTGTCGTGTTCAGCGGCACCCTGCCCGACCGGTACCTGGTGGAAATAGTGGAAATGCCAAACCACCCCTGGTTCCTGGCCACCCAGTTTCACCCGGAGTTCAAGTCCCGACCCTACAGGCCGCACCCATTGTTTCGCGAGTTTGTCGGGGCAGCCCTCAAATACCGGGATTCCAGTTCCGGAAATTAATAATGGACAGCTTAATGCAATTGGCAGCTTTGGTACATTCCAAAGCTTTTTCTTTAGTGAAGCAATGAAAGGCAGTGATTAAGCTTGAAACGAAAATTAATAGCAGGTGTAATAATCGGTGTGGCTTTTATATCCCTGGTGATCGCCGCCCTGCACCAGCAGCGCGGGGGCGCCGTCGCCGGCGGCGGGCTGACCGGAGGAGACGCAATTGGTGTTATTCACATCAATGGCCTGATTATGGCCGGTAACAGCACCGGCGGCCTGTTCGGCGCGGTGGCCGGTTCCGACACCGTCATGGAGCAGCTCAGACGGGCCGCCGACGACCCGCATATAAAGGCGGTGGTAATCCGGATGAACACCCCCGGAGGCACATCGGCGGCCTCCCAGGAGATAACCCTGGAAATTGAACGCTTGCGCGAGGCCGGTAAAAAGGTGGTGGCCTCCCTGGGTGACGTATCCGCGTCAGGCGGTTACTGGATTGCCTCGCACTGCGACAAAATCGTGGCCAACCCCGGCACCATCACCGGCAGCATCGGCGTGATTATGGAAACTACCAATATGCGAAGTTTGTATGATAAAATCGGTATAGACCCCAAAGTTTTCAAAAGCGGCCCGCACAAGGACATGGGTTCGCCCGCCCGGGACATAGACCCCGAGGAACAAGCCATTTTCCAAGAAATGGTCGATGATATATACCGGCAATTCGTCAATACCGTATCCAACGGGCGGGGTATGGACCGCGAACAGGTGGCCAGACTGGCCGACGGGCGTATTTTTACCGGCAGCCAGGCAGTGGAAAACGGCCTGGTGGACGAGTTGGGCAATTTTTATGATGCCGTCGGTGTGGCGGCACAATTGGCCGGACTGGAAGACAGCGCCCGGGTCATCGACCTGACGCCGGTAATCCCCTGGTGGGAGACGTTAAGCAATGTCAGGCTGGGGATCGTTGGCCTGGAAATGTACCCCGCCGCATGGTTGGTGTACAAGCCAATGCTGGAATAAAATATTGCCGGGGAGGGGCACGCTTTGGATCATAAGGATGAAAATGTATATCCCGGTGCCGAAGGGGAAAGTATCCATAATAAAGACCAAGCTCCGGATCGACCGGCGGATAGCGCTCGGGGAGACGCACCGGCCGCGCCCGGCGCCGGGCAACAGGAACTGCCGGACATTCAAGCCGGTGCAGGACCTAAGACGGCATCCGGCGGCGGGCTGGTAAAGGACGGTATCCTGGATTTAATATACGGGGTGCTTTTCGATCCGGTACGCACCTTTGCCGGTTTTGCACAGCAGCCTCCAGTGTTTGCCGCGGTCATAATCGTGGTGTTGCTCAGTTTGGCCCAAGCCTTGATGGGTATGTTTAACACTCCGTATTATCTAAATGGGCTGCAACTGCCCGGAATACCGGCCCAAGACGCTATGCAGGCTTTAATGCCGCTGGCCACCGCCGGCGGGTTTGTTTTAGGGTTTGTGGAATGGTTTTTCATGGCCGGGGTGTTGCACCTGCTGGCCGAACTGTACGGCGGTCGGGGCCGGGCCCGGGGGGTTTTCGCGGTTTACGGTCTGGCCGGCCTGCCGGCGGCGTTAATAATCCCGCTGCAATTACTGGTGTCATTTTTCCCATCCAGCGCCGGGGTCAACATTATCAGCGGCTTATTAAGCCTGGCCGTGTTTATTTGGTTTGTAATACTGCTGGTGATCGGTATCAGGGAAGTGCACGGTTTTAGTACCGGCAGGGCCGCGTTCACCGTTTTTACGCCGGTCCTGGCGCTGATTGTGATACTGTTTATCGGGTTGATCGTGTTCGGCTCCCTGGCGGCGACACTATACACCGGCGACTTGTATTAAATTTTTGTATAATAATTATTTAAAATAACCGGTGGGGAAGGGAATTAAATTCCGTTGGCGAAGTACTCTCTCTAAAGGGCCTGCATAAGCGGCTTTTAACAACACAGTGTAATATAAAGGCTGTCGCAATGTTACGTCGTAGTGTCAAGCAAGGGTTTCAAGAGCGCGCCAAAAGGAGCGCCATAACACGGTAGTTCGTAGCGGCCAACGTTTTAATGAGCGAGTTGGACCATTATCTTCAGGGGGGAAGGATATATGTCCCATAACACTGGAGATTTGCTTGTCGTTGATGACCAGATGGGCGTGCGCAGGCTGATTAGCGAAGCGTTGCTGGACGCGGGTTACCTGGTGGACCAGGCTGTTGACGGCCGTGAAGCTTTGGATTTGCTGAAAGAGAAAAAATACCAGCTGATTATCCTCGACGTCAAAATGCCGGGGATGAGCGGCGTGGAGACGCTGCACGAAATCAGGAAAATCGACCGTGATGTGCCTGTGGTGCTGATGACAGCTTATGAAGAACTGGACCTGTTAGAGGAAGCCGATAAACTGGGAGTTGCCCATTTCCTATGCAAACCCTTCGACCTGAACGAGTTGCGTTCCCTGGCCCGGCAGTACACCCAGACATCATCCCGGCGCGACGCCGCCAGGGTAATAAGCTGAACCGGCAGCCGGCGGCAAAAAAGGATTAACCGGTTTTGGCGCCGAATTGCAAAAAGACGGAAATGACATTACCGGTGTTTCGATTACGGCTGACAAACGTCTTCAACACCAATGGCAGGAGGTAAGCCATGATTATTGAAACCGGTGCGCTGCTGGCCATGCGATGCCCCGACTGCGGCAAGCTTGATTACCATAAACTGTCGCGTTTTGAATTTGGTTTGCGTAAAAAAATGGAAATAAACTGCGCCTGCGGGTATGTCAAGCTGGTGGTTAACACAAGGGACCGCAAGGAATACGTTCTGCAGTTCCCGTGCGTGGTTTGTGAATCAAAACACCTGCTGTCCATCAGCGCCAGGCGATTTTGGTCAAGCGAGGTCAATTACCTATTCTGCCAGGAAACCGGCCTTGAGTTGGGCTACTTGGGATCTGAAAAGGAAGTAAAGCTTCTGGCCGAAGCCCAGGAAGAAAACATCGAATCACTGACCAGTGAATTCGAGGGCGAAGACAGGTATTTCAATAACTCGGAAATCATGTACGAGGTCCTCAACTGCCTGCACGATATCGCCGAGCAGAACGCCCTGTACTGCCAGTGCGGCAACCTGGACGTGGAGGTGGATATTTTCCCCGACCGGCTGGAGTTGCACTGCCGGGAATGTGACAGTGTGAACATTATCTATGCCGAAACCGAAGATGATCTGCGGGTAATTAAAGGCGTTGACACCATCGAACTGACTCGCAACGGTTTCGGGTACCTGGACAGCCTGGCCAATGTCGACAAATCGGATAAAAATACCAAACGCAAAAGGAAATAGTTTGGGGATATTTCCTAATTGAGGAGGATGCGGGCAAATGGGTTTGGTACCCATCAGCGATTTACTAAAGGAAGCCGAGGCCGGCGGTTATGCCGTGGGCGCTTTTAACTGCAACAACATGGAAATAGTGCAAGCCATTGCCGCCGCCGCTCGGGCCGAGCGGGCGCCGGTGATTATGCAGGCCAGCCAGGGCGCCATTAAATACGCCGGCATTGAATACATAACCGCCATGGCCAATGTGGCCGCTTCCATGGCGGATGTGCCGGTGGCCCTGCACCTTGACCACGGCACCAGCTTTGAACAGGTGATGCGCTGCATACGGTCCGGCTTTTCATCCGTAATGATCGACGGTTCCAAACACTCGCTGGATGACAACATTGCCCTTACCAAACAGGTGATGGCGGCGGCCCGCCCGGTTGGCGTATCCGTGGAGGCCGAACTAGGCAAAATCGGCGGCACCGAGGACGATATCCACGTTGATGACGCCGACGCTTTCTTCACCGACCCCGACGAGGCCGGCCGGTTCGTGGCGGAAACCGGCGTGGACGCTCTGGCCGTGGCCATAGGTACCGCCCACGGGCGTTACAAGGGCGAACCCAAACTGGATTTCGCCCGGCTGGAGAAAATACGCTCCCTGGTCGGCATCCCCATTGTGCTGCACGGCTCCTCCGGCGTTCCCGGCGACGCCATCCGGGAGGCCATCCGCCTGGGGGTACGCAAAATCAACATTGACACCAACATCCGGGAAGCTTTCGTTGATTGCTGCCGGCAGGTTGTTACCGACAACCCCGAAGAAATTGACCCGCGCAAGATACTGGGCCCGGCCCGGGAAGCGGCGGTGGAACTGATCAGCGAAAAAATTAGGCTTTTCGGCAGCTCCGGACGAGTATAGCCATCTGTTATCTCCACACCGGGGAGGTGTATTGCCATCAAACTGTTTATCGATACCGCCAACGTAGCTGAGATTAAAGCCGCAGCCGAACTGGGTGTAATTAGCGGGGTAACCACCAACCCGTCACTGATTGCCCGGGAAGGCCGGGACTTTGTGGGAGTGGTCCGGGAGATTGTTTCCATTATCGACGGCCCGGTGAGCGCCGAGGCGGTCAGCACCCAGGCCGGCCCCATGATCCAAGAGTCTCGGGAACTGGCGGCCATACACACCAACATTGTGGTCAAGATTCCCATGAATGCTGAAGGTTTGAAAGCCGTAAGCGTATTGTCGCGGGAAGGTGTCAAAACCAACGTTACCCTGGTTTTCTCCGCCAATCAGGCCCTGATGGCCGCCCTGGCCGGAGCCGCCTATATCAGCCCCTTTGTCGGTCGCATGGACGATATCGGCCATGACGGGATAGCGCTGGTGGAACAAATAGTCTCCGTGTTCGATATTCACAACCTGGATGCGCAGATAATATCCGCCAGCATCAGGCACCCGCTGCACGTCACCCAATCCGCCCTGGCGGGCGCACACGTCGCCACTGTCCCCTATAAAGTGTTGATGCAAATGCTCAAACACCCCCTTACCGACCTGGGAATTGAAAAATTTTTAACCGACTGGGCCAGGGTACCCAAAAGTTAGGGAGACAATTTCCATTTGGCCTTTGGGGCGCCTGAAAAGTGTTTAAAGCCGGATAACAAACATACCCCAAGCGCCCGTTAAAATCACCCCGGGACTGGCCCCGAACTTTTTGCCCATCCCATTAATCAGCATTTCCGTTGCTTATGTTATGGTTTGGCCGGTGACGGCAACGACCTTGCCGCCGCCCCGTCCTTAGCTGTCATTCTTGCTGCAGCGCAAAGTGTTGCTGAGACCAAGCAAAAACGACGGGAGACTGCAGCCGGGGGTATTAAATACAGCAAGGGTGGCAATACAGATTAATATAATAAAAGACCCGAAAGGGGGTTTGCCCTTGAATCATCCGGAACTGGAGAGCAAAACCCTGTCCGAGCTGTACACCTTGGCCAGGGAATTGGATTTATCCGGTTGTTCACGATTGCGCAAAAAAGAGTTGATTGCGGAAATAATCAAGGCCCAGGCGGAAAAAAGCGGGCTGCAATTCTCCAGCGGTGTGCTGGAAATCCTCCCGGACGGGTATGGTTTTTTGAGGCCGTTTCACTTTCTGCCCAGTTATGACGACATTTACGTGTCGTTATCCCAGATAAGGCGTTTCGATCTGCGCACCGGTGACCTGGTGGCCGGTCAGGTTCGGGGTCCCAAGGACAGCGAGCGGTACTCGGCGCTGCTGCGCGTGGAACAGGTTAACGGGGCCGACCCCGAGGAAACCTCGAAAAGGCTGCACTTTGAAGGATTCACTCCCCTGTTTCCCCAAGAGCGGATAAACTTGGAAACCGACAAGGAAAAACTGTCCACCCGGATTATAGACTTAATTTCCCCCATCGGTAAGGGGCAAAGGGGATTAATCGTATCTCCGCCCAAGGCCGGCAAAACAGTGTTGCTGAAAGCCATAGCCAACAGCGTATCCGCCAATCACCCAGAAATCAGCCTTATTGTGCTGTTAATTGACGAGCGGCCCGAGGAAGTCACCGACATGGAAAGGTCGGTCCACGGCACCGTGGTCAGTTCGACCTT
This sequence comes from Bacillota bacterium, assembly GCA_022360435.1. GTDB lineage: Bacteria > Bacillota > Desulfotomaculia > Desulfotomaculales > Desulfallaceae > BRH-c8a. The sequence continues at coordinate 15,407 of JAKSCU010000494.1, read as the reverse complement.
CGACGAGCCGCCGGAAAACCACGTGCGGGTGGCCGACATGGTGTTGGAGCGAGCCAAGCGGCTGGTGGAGCACGGTCGGGACGTGGTCATTCTGATGGACAGCATTACCCGCCTGGCCAGAGCTCATAATCTGCTGGTGCCCCCCAGTGGGCGCACTCTCAGCGGCGGCGTCGACCCGGCGTCGCTCCATAAGCCCAAGCGGTTTTTCGGCGCTGCCCGCAACTTGGAGGAAGGGGGCTCGCTGACCATACTGGCCACCGCGCTGGTGGAAACCGGCAGCCGTATGGACGACGTGATATTCGAGGAGTTTAAGGGCACGGGCAACATGGAGTTGATTTTGGACCGCCGCCTCGCGGAGCGGCGACTATTTCCCGCCGTGGACGTGCTGCGCTCCGGAACCAGGCGCGAGGATCTGCTGCTTACCAAGGAGGAACTGGAGTTGAACTGGTACTTCCGCCGGGCCACCGCAGGCATGGGGCAGGCTGAAGCGCTGGAATACATCGCCGAGCGGTTGAAAAAAACCAGGTCCAACGCCGACCTAGTGAGGGCCTACCGGAACATCAAACGCGGCAACGGCAAACAACAGCAAAACGAATTGCCGTAATTGCTTACCGCTAAAAAAACGCGCGCCTATTCAGGTGGGACATGCATACGTTGGGGACATTCCTCCGCAGGAGGCGTGTCCCTTTTCCGTTATACTTTTAACCATTCAAGTATTTGTTAACGTAATTATTAAAGTCAATAAAATCAGTAAGGTTGTTTTGCAGCACTTGATATACCTGATTAATGTTCAAGGTGATATACCCGTGCACCAGCACATTTCTAAAACCCGCCATGCCGCGAATTTTTTGGGCAAAGGGTCCGGGTATAATACCTGTTTCCCCCATTTTGTCAATGATTTCGGTGTAATCGCCAACCTTGATACCCAGGTCTGAAAGCAGGTGGTTGCCCACATCAAGTATAATCTGGATGGAAAGCTGAAGCCCGTGGGTTACTGTCCACAGGTTGGCAAGGTGACGCTGGAGGTCATCAATACTATATTTTTGTAATGACTCCAATTCCTCAACATACATTTCCAGCTGATTCAATTTATCTAGTACCATTTGCCGGTCAGCAACCAATGGCAGCCCTCCCCGGGCAAGCATGTTTTAAGCTACTGTGTTAAGATGAAAAATCCCGTTTTTTTTTCTCCAGGCGTTTCAACATATAATCATACTGCACGACCAACATGGGGCGAATGTCCTGGTATTCGTTGAAAGTTTGCAGTTGGAAATCCAGTCTCTTGTTTTTGGAGCGGCAAAAAATAACCTCCCCGTGATAAATAACCTGGAACTTGAGCAGCGGGGGAACCTCGTTCAAAACAATTACGTCAAGCTCGTTTGTATGCAAAACCCTGCTTAATTCAGTAATCAAATGAGCACGATACCCGAAGGGATATTTTTTTTCATGCGAAACGGCGGGGTTCACCAATACCGCCAGATCGATGTCACTCATCGGACCTGCCGTATCTTTGGCCTGGGAACCGAATAAATATGCGACGATAATCTCGGGTTGGTTTGCAAAGAAAGAAGCCAAATTAGTCTTTTGCTTATTGGTAACTATCATACCCACCACCACAAATTGGGACGTGCATACGTTAGGGACATTCTTCCGCAGGAGACGTGTCTCCTTTCCTTACTTAATTATAAATAAAACGCCAACGTTTAGCAATTGCGTGTTAATCGCGTGCCCAAATGTGCGCTGTTTAAATCCCTCTTGTTATACTTTAAGGAAAGTATACCTTGCCATATATATGGCAAGGGCAGAGGAAAAAAGTATTAAAAAGCGCACATAGAGGGAACCGAATGAGTGCGCTTTTTTTATAATTTTTAGCATTAACTGGTATAATGACGCTCTCCGGCGGGTATAATTTAGAGTGATGCTCTTTGTTATTATTGGCAGGAGAGGAAAAAATGAGCAAAAGTCGTTTAATAAAGATGTTTTTTAAGCCGACAAATAGAATAATTCCATTTTTGGCGGCGGCATTGTTGATAGTTGGCTGGACACTGGCGGAACCTCGCCCGGTCCAGGCCCGGCTCGACGAACTGGTGTGGGCCGATGCCCCGTATCCCGCGCCGCCGTCGGAAATTAAGGAAGTTGAGACCAACAGGCCCGCGGTGGCGGCGACTCCCCGGGTTTATGTAGTTCGCCACGGCGACACCCTGGGCGACATTGCCCGCAGATATGGCGTCGGGGCGGAAAAACTGGCCCGGATGAATCACCTGCGGGATCACAACCATATTTTCCAGGGGCAAGCCCTGATGCTGCCGGGCACGGTATTCAATTACCGGGTACGCAGCGGTGACACTTTGGGCGGTATTGCCCGCCGGTTTGGAGTGAGATACGCGGAACTGGTGGAATTGAACAACCTCAACAACCCCGACCACGTGCGGGAGGGGCGGCAGTTGGTTATTCCCGCCGGTCAGGGCGGTGGCAGCCTGACTGTCTCCCGGGCCCTGCCCGTTGGTAAACTGTTGTGGCCGGTGCAGGGCTGGATCAGCTCGCCTTACGGTATTCGTGACGGTGTCATGCACGAGGGTATCGACATCGCCGCCGACCACGGCCAGGTTGTGCGGGCCGCAAGAGAAGGTCGGGTTGTCTTTGCCGGTCCCCGGGGTACGTACGGGCAGACTGTTATTATCAATCACGGCGGCGGATTGCGCACCCTGTACGCTCACAACTCGCGCCTGCTGGTGCGGGAGGGACAGCGGGTGCTGGCGGGGCAGCCGGTTGCCCGGGTGGGCAGTACGGGCCGTTCCACCGGACCCCACCTGCACCTGGAGGTGCTGATGAACGGTGTCCCCTTTGACCCGCTGCTGTGCCTGAAGCGCACCTACGCCTAAACAGACAAAAACACCCTTTCCCTGTTTTGGTTTTAGAGGGTTGCTCTTTTACCAAAGTGCCAGGGTGTTTTTTTGAAAGTATACCCGGGCCATATCTATGGCCGGAATTAAGGATTAAAGTATCAAAAGCGCGCGCAAAGGGAACTGAATGAGCGCGCTTTTTTATACTCTTAGGAAAGTATACTTCCGTCCATATTAATGGCCGGATTTAAGGATAAGAGTATTAAAAAGCGCACGCAAAGGGAACTGAATGAGTGCGCTTTTTTTATGCTGTTAATCAATCTCCGGCGGTGGTAAAATGATATGAGTTTGTTAGTCTACATATGGCAAAAGCTGCTATCCCGGAGTGATTTAGAATATGTACCGGCTGCTTTATTCCGATGACAACGGACGTATGTGCGACCACCCTTTGGGGGCGGTGGGACGTACCGGCGACCGCTTGGCTGAGGTCCTCGACGAGGATGTAATACCGCTGCCGGCAAGCGCTTCCCTGGTGTTTTTGCCGGAAAGCACTCCTGCCGGCATAGATAAAAACGGTGTTTTTAAACTGTTGGAAAAAGTGCCTGAAGGTGGGTCTGCCCGGGCGGTGGGCGCCCTGCTGCCCCAAGGATATACCCGTACGCTTCTGCCCGGTTATCGCCGTCGGGGGAAAAGGCCGCTGCCCCTGCTGGGCTACGCGGCGGTGGCCTGGCGTGACGGTCGGGTATACGTGGCCGCAGCTTGTACCGACGATCCCGACCCCTGGGACCCGCGGCATTACAACTCGGCAGACCTGCCGCAACTGGTGCGGGACCGCCGGGCCGGGTCGCCGGGCAACCGCTTGTTGGCCCACCTGGGGCATTGTGCCCTGGATTACAGTTGCTACACCGCCCAAAATATTTTCTATGCCCGCCGGGAAGGCGGCTTGCCCCTTTCCCCTTTATGCAATGCCCGCTGTTGGGGCTGCATATCCCTGCAGCCGGCCGAGTGTTGTCCTTCTCCCCAGGCCCGGCTGGAATTCCGCCCCACTGTTTCCGAGGCCGGGGAGTTGGCCCTGCATCACCTACGAAACGCCCCCGAAGGTATTATTAGTTTCGGCCAGGGCTGTGAGGGAGAACCTTCCCTGGCGGCGGATACCGTGGCCAGGGTAATATCCACAGTGCGCCGGGAAACGCCGAAGGGCACCATTAACATGAACAGCAACGCCGGTTATTCCCGTGGCGTGGTCCAAATCTGCGACGCCGGGCTGGATTCCATCCGGGTCAGCCTGGTGAGCGCCCGGGAGGAAGTGTACCGCGCTTACCACCGTCCCCGGGAATACCGTCTGGCGGACGTGGCCGGGTCAATAAAGGCGGCCCGGGAACGGGGCGTGTACGTATCTTTGAATTTGCTGGCGCTGCCGGGGTTGAACGACCGGGACGTGGAAATGGAAGCCCTGGGGGAGTTCATTGTCGAAAACGGTGTCAACCAAGTGCAATTGCGCAACCTTAACATTGACCCGGATTTTTTTTGGCGCCGGGTGCCCGCTAAAGGTGAAATTCTTGGTATGCCGCAGCTTGTGGGGATGCTGCGGGATATTCCCGGTTTGGCGGTGGGGAACTTTTCCCGACCGGTATAAAAAAGCGCGTATTCCAGGGAAACCGAATGCGAGACGCTTATATTAAGCCTTTGGCTATATGTCTCCGGTAGAGTTTGAACTGTCTTTTCAAACAGCCGCATAACCAACTTTTTGACCGCTTAGGGCCTTTGTTAGCCTGCTTGGGTGAAAGGACCCGTGGCTGCTTTGTTCCACTGAAAAGTCTCAGGCTCAGGCGGTACCTGCCTTTAAGTTCGCCACACAAAGCTTGACGTAACAAATTCAAAGCTTCAAATATTTTGTTCCGTGCATCTGGTTGCAGTCTTTTGTAGAGTGGGACAAACTTGTCAAACCTCCCTTCCCGGTATGCTTCATCCGCTTTGCGGATGGAAACCATCATTTCCTCATCAGCAATAATCTCCGCCGTCGCATCCTTCCGGCACACCTCATCAGAGAGTAACCGAATGGGCGCGCTTTTTTAAATTGTATAAATTCGCAGAAAAATAACATCAAAGTTATTGACAATAGTCCATACAAAAAATATAATTATACAAAGTTGCAATATTGTAATATTGTAACTTTGTAACTTTGTAACTTTGTATAATTTGAGAAAGGTTGGTGGAGAATGAGGACCATAAGCTCAAGGCCTGTACCGCTTCACTTTCAGATAACCAATGATCTGCGCAATGATATAAAAGAGGGAAAATGGAATCTGGGCGACCAGTTTCCCACCGATAAGCAATTGATGGAACAATATGGTGTAAGCAGCACCACCGTAAGAAGAGCGATTTCGGAGTTGGTTTACGAGGGCTGGCTTGAGCGTTTGCCCGGCAAGGGGACTTTTGTAAGAAAAGAGCACGTGGAGGAAACTTTAAGCAAGCTGACCGGTTTTTTTGAGGAGATGAGAAAGAGAGGATATAAACCCAGTTCAAAAGTTTTAAACGTCGAGCCGGTGGAATTAACGCTACAAACTATAGAAAAAATTCCCCAGCTTAGCGTATTCGGCAGACAAAAGCTGTACCTGGTTGAAAAGCTGCAGATGATGAATGACCAACCGGTTGTATATTTAAGGAGTTATTGGCCCTTTGAATATGGAAAACGCTTGGCTGAATTTGACATATCGCAGCACGGCCTTTACGAACTGGCCGAGGAGAAGCTTGGCGTTAACCTGGAAGAGGCGGAACAGACTATTGCCGCTGGTATCGCTGGCAATAAGGAGGCGCAATACCTGCGGGTGGAGACTGGTTTTCCAATTTTGATCATGGAAAGAACGCTTTACTCCGGAGGCCGGCCGGTGGAACTTTCCATAAACGTATACAGGGCGGACAGATATAAATATCGCGTCAAATTAACCCGGGATCAAAGCAACAATTGTGAAGGTATTTTAGAGCCCCCAGGTAGTTTTAGCGGCTAATTCATCCCAAGACATGCTTTGCCGGCCGCCATTTTACATAGCGTCTCCCCCAAAAAAAACTTGCGGCGGGGTTTGGGGTTACCGGATATGAAAGCCAGTGGCAATTTGGGAAAATACCAAACCGCTCACCAAAACTTTTTTCAGGGGGACCTCGTGGATAAAGAAATGCCCCGATGTGTTGCTAATGGCCTTTGGCCTGCCATGGTTTTAAAAATAAAAATCTCAGTTAATGAGGGAGGAGGAAAAGTTTTGCTAAAAGTGGCTATTGGTTCGGATCAGTTTGGTTTCAATTTAAAAGAGGATATGAAAGATTATATACGGGAATTGGGTTTTGTTATCCAGGATTACGGGTGTCATAACATAGAACCCGTGGACTACCCCGATGTGGCCCTGAATGTGTCCCTGGCTGTAAAGGAAGGCAAGGCCGACCGCGGAGTTCTAATCTGCGGCACCGGAGTGGGCATGGCTATAACCGCCAACAAGGTGCCGGGCATCAGGGCCGCCCAGTGCCCGGATATTGTCACGGCCTACCGGTCAAGGTTCAACAATGACGCCCAAATTATGGCCCTTGGTTCATGGATCACGGGTATTGATGCCGCCAGAATGTTAATTAAACTTTTTTTGACCACGGAGTACGGCGGGGGAGCCACTTTGCCCAAGCTGGCCAAAATTGCCGATATCGAATCCAGATTTGGTCAATAGTCGGCATTGCAATAGTCGGTATTGTTTTCTAATTAATCAAACAAATAACTGCTCTACCGGCGGGAGGTTTTTTAAAAAATGATATCTTTGGCAAAAGTCAAGGAGCTGGAGGAAAAGGCCAAACAAGTGCGGTTGGACATAGTAAACATGGCCGGCACCAAAAAAGCTTGCCATTTGGGCGGTTCCGCTTCGTGCGCGGATATCGTCACCGCACTGTACTTCCACAAGATGAGCCACCGGCCATCCGAACCCGACTGGCCTGACAGAGACCGTTTTTTGCTGAGCAAGGGCCATGCCAGCCAGGCGCTTTACGCCACTCTGGCCCAGGCGGGATATTTCCCGCGGCAAGAGCTTGGCAAATTCAAAGAAGTGGGCGCCAATCTGCAGGGGCATCCGGAAAACGACAGGGTGCCTGGGGTGGAAGTTTGTACCGGGTCCCTGGGGCAGGGGCTTTCGGTGGGGTTGGGCATGGCCCTGGGGGCCAGAATGGATAAAAAATCTTATTGTGTTTATGTTTTGCTTGGGGACGGTGAAATGTACGAAGGGCAAATATGGGAGGCGGCCATCGCCGCCTCGGCCTACAAGCTGGATAATCTGGTGGCTGTGGTTGACGCCAACGGCTTTGCCTGCACCGGAAAGATATGCGACCTGGTGGACATGGGTTCCATAAAAGAAAAGCTTGCCGCTTTCGGGTGGTTTGTCACAGAGGTAGACGGGCATGACCTAAAAGCGCTGGCCGATACCCTGGACGGCCTGGCCGCGGTAAGCGGGCGCCCAAAAGCAGTCATAGCCCGCACCATAAAGGGAAAAGGTTTTCCGTTTGCCGAAAACGACGGCTCTTACCACCATGTGTTTTTAACCGACGAGCTATATCAAAAGGCCATCCAAGGCTTAAATTCCGGGGGAGGCAGATAAAAATGGCCATAACGCCAAGTGTAAGGGACGCGTACGGGCAAGCCCTGGTTGAACTGGTTGCAGAAAACCCGAGTTGTGTTGTGCTGGATGCCGACCTTTCCATCGGTACCAGGTCGGCCATGGTTCAGAAAGCGCACCCGGAAAATTTTTTTGAAATGGGCATTGCCGAGCAAAATATGGTGTCGGTGGCAGTGGGCCTGGCTTTGACCGGCAAAACACCGTTTGTTAACACATTCGCCAATTTTCTTGTGGGCCGAGCCTACGACCAGATAAGGGTGGGAGTGGCCTTGAGTCGCACCAATGTCAAGCTTGTCGGCTCGTCGGCCGGTTTTTCCAATTATCCCGACGGAGGCACCCACCAGTCAACCGAGGACATAGCTCTTATGCGGGCGCTGCCGGGAATGACCGTTATTGTGCCCAGCGACGCCGCGGAGGCTGTTGAGGCCGTGCGGTGGGCGGCCAAATACCACGGGCCTGTTTACATTCGGCTTCCCCGGGATGAGGTGCCGGCGGTTTTTCCCCGGGACCGGGATTTTACCGTGGGCAAGATCCACGTTCTCCGCCAGGGCCGGGATATTGTGGTTTTCGCTTGCGGGACCATGGTTGCCATGGCCCTTGAAGCGGCCGAATCCTTGGCCCCGGAAGGCATTGACCTTACGGTGGCCAATGTCAGCACCATTAAGCCCCTTGAGGAGCAAGTCGTGCGCGCGCTGGCCGGTGGGACCGGCAGAGCAATAACCGTGGAGGAGCACAGCTTGATTGGGGGGCTGGGAGACGCAATTGGCGGGACTTTAAAAAACATGCCGGGGGTGGTGGTGGAAAGCATAGGCGTAAAAGACTCCTTTGGGCAGTCGGCGTGCAGCTATGATGAACTGTTAAAAGCGTTTAACCTTACGGCCGAAAATATCGCCGGGCTGGCCAGGAAAATTATGCGCCGTGCCTGACAAAAAAACGATGGCGCGTATCCGGGTTTCTTTATCGTAAACGACAGGAATTTTAAGCTTGATTAGGAGGAGGTAAAGACAATGAGCAGAGGTTGGCAGGTAGCGGCTCTGGTGGTTGCGCTGGCGGCGGTGTTGGCGCTGGCCGGGTGCGGCGGCGATAAGGATGGAAAAGAAGGGGACAAGGGAGCCGCGGTAGATGAAAAAATTGTAATCAAATACACCCATAGCGCCGGTACTGCTATGACGGATCCGCACCAGGCGGCGGCGTTAAAGTTCAAAGAGTCGGTGGAAAAAGCCACCGAGGGACGGGTTGAGGTGCAAATTTTCCCGGCCGGCCAGTTGGGCAGCGAGCAGAAGGGCTTTCAGGACGTTCAGCAGCAGATAGTGCAGGCCACTTCGCTGGCGGTGAACAATGCCAGTGTTTTCAGCCCTTCGCTGGGGGTTTTCGACCTCCCTTACCTGTTTAAGGACCGGGACGAGTTTTACACGGTTATCGATGAAAACTGGGATGATATTAACCAACTTATGGCTGAGGAAAGCGGAAACGTAGCCATAGCCTGGCTTGAGCAAGGATTTCGGGTGCTTACCAACAGCAAAAAGCCGGTTAATACCATGGCTGATTTAAAAGGACTGAAAATTCGGGTGCCGGTTAACCCCATCATGGTGGAAACATTTAAGGCCTGGGATTGTGAGCCGGTTCCCATTGCCTGGGACGAGACATTCAACGCCCTGCAGCAAAAAGTTGTGGACGGCCAGGAAAATCCCTATCCGGTTATTGCCACCAATAAATTTTACGAGGTGCAAAAATATGTCACCGATATCCACTATAAAATGTGGGTCGTCCCGGTGGTGGTGAACGAGCAGTGGCTCAAGAGCCAGCCGGCGGATGTCCAGGAAGCCATTATCCAAGCCGGCAGGGACGCCACCATGGACAACCGCGCGCTGATGCAGAAGATGGACCAGGAGACCCTTGATTTACTTAAGGAAAAGGGCATGATATTAAGCGGCACCCCTGAGGACGAAGACCAGTGGATGAAAAACGCCATGTCCATATGGCCCAAATTCTATGACACTATCGGAGACGTGCGCCTGCTTGACCAAATGATGAATACCCTGGGCCGGGAAAAGCCCACAGCTTAACCCGATAAAGGTGATGAACAAATCATTTTGCTTGCCGGAGCGGCCTAGGGGCCGCTCCGGCTTCGCCGGCAAAATAATTAAGGAGAAAACAGTATGGTTAAGCGACTGACGTGGTTTTTCAATAACCTTGAGGAAGTTTTATGCGGCGCGCTCCTGTGCTGGATTATGACCCTTCTGATGCTCCAGGTCATATGCCGGTATTTTCTGGGTATATCCATAGCCTGGGCCGAAGAAGTATCCCGCTTTTCTTTCCTGTACATGGTTTACCTGGGGGCCAGCCTGGGCGCCCAAAAAGGGATTCATATCAGGGTTACCGCGCACATAGCCCTGCTGCCCAAAAAAGTGCAGTCTTTATTACTGGTTTTGACCGATGTGATCTGGATTGTTTTTAGTATTGTGGTGGTGGTCAAAGGTGTGCATCTGATTCAAGACATGGGCCAGAGACCGATGGTGTCGGGGGCTTTGATGCTGGACATGCGGTATGTTTACGTGGCCTTGCCCATAGCTTTCTTGCTGATGATAGTCAGGATTGTGCAGCGTTGGTACCTGCGTTTTCGCGGCGGAGACCAGGGCACATTGGGGGGGGTGTCATAAGTGGCTCTGGACTGGTTGATCTGGATTGCTCTTTTTGTGATGCTTGCCCTGGGCGCTCCAATTTTTGTTTCCCTGGGGGTTGCGTCCCTGGTTGTCTTGGTGCAGAGCGAGATACCCCTGAGTATTATACCGGTGGACTTGCTGAAAGTGTCGGATATGTTTCCCCTGCTGGCGGTGGTGGGATTTATTTTTGCCGGCGCCCTGATGGAAAGGAGCGGTATGGCGGCGCAGATTGTGGATATAGCCGCCATGATTGTAGGCCGTGTTCGCGGCGGGCTGGGTATGGTCACTATATTGGGATGCATGTTTTTCGCCGCCATGATTGGCTCGGGTCCCGGTACCGTGGCGGCTATGGGCAGCCTGATGATACCTTCCATGATAAGAAAAGGATACTCGCGGGAGTATGCGGCCGGAGTAACCGCCACCGGCGGAACGCTGGGCATCCTCATTCCACCCAGCAATCCCATGATTGTGTACGGGGTAATAGCCAATGTATCCATTTCGACTCTTTTCATGGCCGGGTTTCTTCCGGGCTTTATGGTGGGGCTGGTGCTGATGATGACCACTTATATTTATGCCAGGCGCGCGGGCTTTAAAGGAAGTATGGAAACCCAAACCTTGGCCGATTTTGGCCGGGCCCTGGTGAGAAATATCTGGTCCCTGCTGGCTCCCGTGGTCATTTTGGGCAGTATCTACGCCGGCATATGCACGCCGGTGGAAGCATCGGTGGTGGCGGTTTTTTACGCGTTGTTTGTGGGTATTTTTATCACCCGCAAGCTTAACCCGCTGGAATTCTGGGAGTCCATCAAGCTGACTAACATGTCAACGGCCACGATAATAATCGTGGTGGGTGTTTCCACTTTGTTCGGCCGGTTTATCACCATGTACCAAATACCGCAGAAACTGGCGGAGTTAATGCTGGGATTTACCAGCGAGCCATATTTGATTTTGCTGATGATCGGCGCGCTTCTTTTTTTCCTCGGCATGTTTATGGAAACCCTGGCCACCATTGTTATTCTTGCGCCGGTGTTCATGCCGGTTATAACCCAGGTGGGCATAGATCCCATATTTTTCGGCATCATTTGGGTTATGGTCAATGAGGTGGCCCTGCTTTCACCGCCCCTTGGCGTTAACCTGTTCATTGCCATGAACCTTTCGGGGTTGTCTCTGGAACGGGTGGCCAGGGGCGCCTTGCCGTACATGGTAGTCCTGATTCTGTTGATTCTTTTGTTGATGAATTTTGACGACCTGGTTCTACTGATTCCCAGGCTTTTGGGCGGGTACGCGGGCTAAGTCAAAATACAAAAAAGGTGGTAGGACACATGAAAGCATTAAAAATTCCGGCTCCCGGCAAGCTGGAGATGCAAACCGTGCCACTGCCCGACACCCGGCCCGGCGAGATCCTTTTGCGGGTCGGCTATGGCGGTATTTGCGGCAGCGATGTGCATATATACCACGGTAAAAATCCCAGGGTTAAGTATCCGCTGGTTATGGGCCATGAGATGTCGGGCTGGGTGGCGGATGTGGGAGGCGAGTGCGGCGGAGACTGGAAAGCCGGCGACCAGGTGGCGGTCAATCCGTTGCTCTGGTGCGGGGCCTGCGACCCTTGCCGGCGTGGGTATACGCATGTATGCCAAAAACTGGGGCTCATCGGCATAGATACCGACGGGGCCTTTGCCGAATATGTAAAAGTGCGGCCGTCCCAGCTTATCCGGGTGCCGGAGGGAATGGGTTTGGATGTTGCGGCCCTGGCGGAACCCTTGGCGGTGGGGGTGCATGCGGTAAACTGTTCCGGCGCGCAAGCCGGCGACCGGGTGGTGGTTTTGGGCGGGGGGCCCATCGGGCTTATGGTGGCCCTGGCGGCAAGGGCCGCCGGCGCTGAGATGGTGGCGGTGGGTGAGGTTAGCCCGTTTAGGCTGGGAAAAGCCGGCAAAATGGGTTTTAAAACCCTTGACCCGCAAAACGGGTCCGTCAAAGAGCAGGTGTTGGATATAACCCGGGGCGCCGGAGCGGATGTAGTGTTTGAAGCGGCGGCGGCAGCCGCCACATCGGCCCAGATGACCGGGCTGCTGCGGACGCGCGGTACCGCTGTGGTGGTGGGTGTTCACCGGCAGTTGGCGCAAGTTGACCTGCAAGATGTTAACCTGCGTGAATTGCACATTCTTGGCAGCAGGGTGTATACCCCAAACGACTTCAAAACCGCCGTCAGCCTAATGCCCCAGCTAAGCGAGCTGCGGGAAGTGATTACCCACCGGCTTCCCCTGGAGGCGGCGCAGTCAGGGTTTGACGCCGCCATGGCTTCCGGGGAGAGTCTCAAGGTTTTACTGAAACCATAACGCTCTTTAACAAGCAGACATCTTTGTTCTACAGGAGATATGGCGCAAATGAATTATTCTACTCCAAAAACGCTTTTTGTTTTGCAGTCCGGAGGCCCGACGGCGGTGATAAATGGCACGCTGGCCGGTATTATTGAAGCCTGCCGGGATAATGACCGGGTTGATGAAATTTACGGGTCGTCTTGCGGCTTTGAGGGGCTTTTGACCGACCGGATCATTAAATTAAGCTCTTTAGGCGCCGATGCCCTGGAGATGTTGAAAAACACCCCGGGGTCTGTTCTGGGCGGCAGCCGGAAAGAAATGCAAGCAGAGGATTATCGCGCCGTTTTGGATGTGTTGAACCGGCACAACGCCGGCTATCTTCTGTGTATCGGCGGCAACGGCACCATGGCGGCCTGCTCGAAAATCGAAAAGCTGGCCGGGGAAAAAGGTTTGGACTTGAAAATCATAGGCATACCCAAGACTGTTGACAACGATATAACCGGCACCGATCATACCCCTGGCTTTGCCAGCGCCGCGGTTTACGCGGCCCTGGCGGTTAAGGCCCAGGCCGCGGACCTCAAGTCCATGCGTACTTTTGAGCAGGTAAGGATTATTGAAACCATGGGCCGGAGGGCCGGCTGGATCGCGGCTTCCAGCGCGCTGGCGAGACAGGAGCGGGGAGATGGCCCCCACCTGATCTATATCCCGGAATACGCCCTCTGCACCGACAAATTTTTGCGAGACGTGGAGAGTGTCTACAGCCGCCACGGCTGGGTGCTGGTGGTGGTGAGCGAAAGCATTAAGGATGAAAGCGGAGCCTATCTAGGTCAAACCCCTTTTTCAGACATCCAGGGGGACAACCTGCATATTGTGCGCCACGGGGCCGCGGAATGCTTGACCCGCCTGGTTACCGCCAGAACGAAATTACGGGCCAGGGCCCAGGACCTGGGCATGCTGCAGCGCAGTTTCGGCGCCTGTCCCTCCCCCCGGGACAGGAAAGAGGCTTTTCTGCTTGGCCGGGAGGCTGTCGGACTGGCTTTGCGCGGCGACGGCGGGCAAATGGTGACATTAAACCACCCCGGCTGTGGGGGCGGTATGTTCGGTTCAATAGCCCTGGCCGAGGTGGCCGCCGGAGAAAAGACCATGCCGCCTGAGTTTTACGACGCTGTTAATAATGATGTGACGGAATGTTTTATAAGCTGGATTAAGCCGCTGTTGGAGTATGATTTTCCGGAATACCTGGCCTTGAGCCTGTAAGGGGGGTTGTTCTTTGGATGTGATGTCCAGCTTTTCTTTGGCCGGCAAGAAAGCTGTTGTCACCGGCGGTTCTTCGGGACTGGGGGCGGCCGCTGCTCAAGCGCTGGCCCAGGCCGGCGCCGACATAGCCGTGGCGGACATTGACGGGGGCGAGGCCGACTCCATAATAGCCAAAATTAATGATTTGGGCCGCCGGGCCATTTTTATCCGCACCGATGTGTCAATGGCCCGGCAGGTGGAAAAAATGGTGGCCCAAGTAAAACATGAATTTAAGGGTATTGACATACTGGTCACCAGCGCGGGTGTGGGTAAGAAGGTGGCCGCCGAATACCTGGCGGCGCAAGAGTGGGAACAGGTTATGGCGGTGAATCTTAAAGGGGTCTTCTTATGCTGCCAGAAAGTTGGCCGGGAGATGATCCGGCGGAAAAGCGGCAGTATTGTCAATATTTCTTCCATGTCCGGGACCATTGTGAACAAGGACAGGAAAATTTCGGCGTACTGCGCCTCCAAGGGCGGTGTGATCATGCTCACCAAGTCTTTGGCCACCGAGTGGGCGCGCTATAATGTGCGGGTGAACTCAATCGCTCCGGGTTATTTTACTACCCCCTTCAACGATAAGTGGATGGCCGATCCCGCCATGAGTGAGGCAGCCTTGGAGCTTACCCCGATGAAGAGATTTGCCGCCCCGGAGGAAATAGGACCCGCCGCCGTGTTTCTCGCATCGGGCGCGGCCAGTTTTATTACCGGGCACATTCTTTTGGTAGACGGCGGGTATACCGCTTGGTGAATATTTTAATTTACTTGCTGACTAAAGGATGGTGCATAAATGCTGGTAACAGCCAGGGAACTTTTACTGGAGGCGCAAAAAGACGGGTATGCCGTGCCGGCCTTCAATTTTTACGGCTACGACTTTATCCGCTCGGTCATAGAGGCGGCGGAAATTGAAAAGACCCCGGTTATTTTGGAAATAACCCCCCTTTACCTGGAAAAATTAAATCCACCCCAAATAACCGCTCTGGCCAGGGAGTGGGCCCGGGCTTCGTCCGTCAGGATCGCGCTTCATCTCGATCACAGCGAGGACCTGCGGTGGATCGCCTGGTCTTTGGTTAACGGCTTTACATCGGTGATGATGGATGCCTCTAAATTTCCCTTGGCGGAAAATATACGCCTGTCTAAGCTGGCGGCTTCTTTTGCTCATGCCGCCGGAGCTTCGGTGGAGGCTGAATTGGGACATATCGGCGGTGTCGAAGACGGGGTCGGCACCGGGGGGGCCGGGGGGCTGGCCGAGCCCGCAGAGGCCGCCCGCCTGGTTCGGGAAAGCGGCGTGGACGCCCTGGCCCCGGCCGTAGGTACCGCCCACGGGCTGTACAAGGGTGCGCCCAAGATAGATTTTGCCAGGCTGAAAGCCATACGCGAGCAGGTGGAGGCGCCCCTGGTGCTGCATGGCGGTTCGGGAATCCCCGACGCTATGTTGAAAAAAACCATAAAGATGGGTATTGCCAAGATTAACATAGGAACCGAGCTTAAAATAGCGTGGAGCAAAGCGGTAAAGGATTGCTTGAACCAAGGTGAAACCGAACCCTGGAAACTAAGCGCGGCGGCATGTGCGGCCGTAAAAGAATTAGCGCGCCGCAAAATACGTGTTTGCGTTTAAAACAATTGGAGGTGCCTCAAATGGCAAAAGTT
>JAKSCU010000097.1 GCA_022360435.1 Bacillota bacterium | reverse complement strand
TATGCTGGTCACATTTGCTTGACCAAGTGTAACTCATTCATTCCAGTCATATACGGTTTATCGACGGCCCGGGCGCAGGGCTCGCCACACGGTTTACGTATCACGACGGGATCTCCGCCAGAATTTCTTTATCAGACCATGACATGATGTTAACGCGCGGCTGGGTCACGTGTTTACTCAGCACCACGCGGTTGGATGTGAAACAGCCGTGCCGCTTGCACGCTGCCATCCGGTTCGAGCCACTGGGTCGGCTCGATTTCTATGCTGAGCCCGTGTTCGGCCGCGACGTCGGGAAACGTATCGGCGACCTGACGATTGCGATCCACGAACAGGCCGCGCCCTGTTGGCGGCAAGTGCTTGCTCACAAAACTCGCCAATGGCGCGAGGATCTGGCGCTCGTAGGTCACTTCGGCCGCGATAATCCAATCCGGCCTGAGTTCCGGATACGACGCCCGCCAGTCGATATACATCGGCCGGACTGATTCTACCTGGTTCCGCTGGATGTTCTCGGCCACAAACGCCAGCGCGTCGTCGTCATAGTCACTAGCGATCACATCATAGCCCCGCGTCGCCGCGATGACGCTGATCAACCCCAAACCACAGCCGATTTCTAATACCGTGGTTGGCCGCTCGGGCTCTGGCCAGGCCGCGACACGTTCGGCCAGCACCAAGGAGGCCGGCCAGAACTCGGCCCAGTACGGCATGAACTCGCCATCGCGATAGAACCGCTCAGCGACCTTGGGATCATCGATCAGCTCGTCAAAATTCGCCGGCCCGAGAATTTCGTAATCACGCCCGCCGAACGAAAACGATCGCTCGAGCACCGGATAGCCGCGAAATTCCTGCATGCGAATTCAGACTCCGCTGACAACGTTTGACCAAAACATACTACGGACTGGCAGTGCGACGTATTATGATGCGTTGTGTGTAAACGGCCTACTCGATCTGTGATAAACACCGCGTATGGCACTCGCCCCGAAAACTGAAAGCCCATCCAGCCCGGCCTATCGTCTGGCGCCCCTGGATCCGGCGCTGGCGCCGCTCGTCGCGAGCTGGTGCGGTGAAGGGATCGAAGCCCTGTGGTTAGCGCCGCGCACCCCGCCGCCCATCACGGCCGAGAAGGTGCTGGGCTGGCAGGAAGAAGGCCGCATTCCCTACGCCATGCTGGCAAAGGACGACGCACCGGTCGCGTACGGTGAACTGAACGAACTGCGCCATCGCCGCCGCGAATACTGGCTCGGGCACCTGCTCGTCGATCCCCAGCGGCGCGGCCAGGGGCTGGGTACGACGCTAACACGCCTGTTGACCGAGAAAGCGTTTCGCGAGTT
>JAKSCU010000153.1 GCA_022360435.1 Bacillota bacterium | reverse complement strand
TCTTTCGTCCCCTTCACGATCGCGCGGCCGTCGGTGAAGAGCGTCAGCTCATAGGGTTCGCCGTTGTCGACGACCTCGGCACGCAGCATGAACTTGTTGGCCTTGACGCTGCCGTGCTGCTCGAGTCGGCCGGCGATCTCATCGAAGTCCAGCTTCTGGCCGTCGCCGAGCTTCTGGCTGATCTGCACGGCGTTGCGCCCGCACAATGTCGTCGTGCCCGCGGCAAACTTGCCATCAAGGAACTCGAAGTTGCGCTTTTTGCAGCACTCGCACTCGCTGACGTCGTAGGCCCGCGCGACCTTGAAGTGCCGGGTTGTATTCGCCCAGAGGTCCAAGGTGATCATTGTCGGGTTCACCGCGTCGAGGTTGCCGGTGAGGATCTTCAGTGCCTCAAGCACCTCGTAGTTGGCGATGATCGATACGGCCGGGCCGATGACACCCGCGGTATCACACGTCGGGTTCAGGCCGGGCGGCGGGGCCTGCTCGAAGATGCAGCGCAGGCACGGGGTGGCTTTGCCCGCCTTTTCCCACTCGGTTTGCCCGGGTGCTGAAGCACCCTCGGCCGAATCGACCTTGGTCGTGTGCGGCAGGATCGGGTAGCTGGCGCCGACGGTGCCGACCGCCCCGCCGTAGACGTAGGGGATGCCGTGCTTGACCGCGCAGTCGTTGGCGAGGTAGCGGGTCTCGAAGTTGTCGACGCCGTCGACGATGATGTCGACCTTCCTGCCGGCGGGCGAGTCGGTCGCATCGCTGCCATCGGGTCTAACGCCCGCCAGCCACTCGATGTTCGTGTGGTTGACGTCGTCAACGACGGCAGACACGTTGACCTGCGAGTTGATCGAGGCGAGCTTGGCCTTGGCGGCCTCGGCCTTGGGGATGGCGTTGGCGACGTCGTCCTCGTCGAAGAGGACCTGCCGCTGGAGGTTGGTGATCTCGATGAAGTCGCGGTCGGCGATCACCAGGTGACCGACGCCGGCTCGGGCGAGCATGTTCGCGATCACGGTGCCCAGCGCGCCGCAGCCGACGACCAGCGCGGTCGCGTTGAGCAGCTTCTGCTGGCCCGCTTCGCCGAAGCCCGGCAGCAGCATCTGCCGGTGGTACCGGGCGAGCGGGTCCTGGGTTTGTACCTCTATGTCCGTCGTCTCTGTCGCAGTCATCGTCTACTCAATTCAATTACAAACCTCAGCCCGCGACGAGCGAGCCGCCTTCGACCGGGTCCACCTTGACGCCGCTGTCAATCAGGTGGTCCAGGGCCGACTGGATATCGTCTTCTTCGCCTTCGAAGAGCACGGCCATGATGCCCATATCTTCCTGCACGCTGGCCTGCCGGATGTCGAACACCACCTCAGGGAACTTCTGAGACATCTCCCAGAGCCGCGGCTGCTGCTGCGCTCCGCCTTCAAAGGTCAACCAACACTTTCGCTTGATCGTAGGCATGGCAAACTCCTGTTCGAGGGTGAAGAGACTCAACGCACTCGGCACGCGGCCGAGAAGAAAGGCAAACGGTTTTCTCCAGCCTTTGAGTGGAACGGCCGTCTATTGTGTGTATCCACGGGCGAGACGCCCGTGCTACCGATCCATTCAGCCCCCCGCGATCGCGAGGATGATGTCGACCTGGTCCCGCTCGGTGACCTTGGTGTCCAGGTTCTCGAGGAAGCGGATGTCTTCCTCGTTCACGTAGACGTTGATCGAGCGGTTCATCTGCCCGTCGCCGTTGGGGAACATCTTTTCGATCAGCGAGGGGTACTGGCCTTTGAGCGCGTCCAGTACCGAGCCGATGGTCTCGCCCTGGGCGGAGACCTCTTCGTTGCCTTCGACCTGCGGCCGAAGCGCGGCGGGGATGGTGACGGTGATCGTGTCGGACATCGTGATTCTCCGGGCGGCCTCAGCCGCCTTGTGTCTATTGTAAGGGCCGGGCCTTGGCCGGGCGGTGTTGCTTGTAAGTCGTGAATTTGCGGTGGATTACTGAACGGTTGCGACCGGGGCGGGCTCGTCGGCCTCCTTCATCGCATCCATCATGGCGTCGAAGTCGCCGATCTTGGCCGGGATGGGCTCGACGTGCTCGAACTGGCCGTCCATTGCCTCGATCGTCTTCAGGCCGTTGCCCGTGATGCAGACACAGATGGGCTCGTCCCGTGGGATCCTGCCCTCTTCGATCAGCTTCATCGCGCAGGCCAGGGTCGTCCCGCCCGCCGGCTCGGTGAAGATCCCCTCGGTCTCGGCCAGCAGGCGGATCGCGCTGATGATCTCCGGGTCGGTCGCGGAGGCGGCGTGCCCGCCGGACTCCTTGATG
>JAKSCU010000098.1 GCA_022360435.1 Bacillota bacterium | reverse complement strand
GGCCGCCAGCTGCTGTATCGAACTGTCGTCCAGGCGCGCGCTGAAGGATTGAATATTCTGCATCGTGCGGCGCGCAATGAGGAGATTCTGCTCCAGAAGGGCGCTTGTTGAGATCGCCGCTTCGCGAATGACCATCACGATCTCGTCGAGGGCCTGTATGGTACCCTCGTCGGTGAAATAGGTATTGATCTCCTCGACGAGCTCAGCGGCGTTGGCGGCCAGTACGTTGGCATTCCCGACCGCGTCGGAGATCGTCGCGGACTGCTGAACGTTACGAACCGTGTCACCGTCCCCGAGAAGCCCACCCACACCGGTACCCGGGTTGATCGAGACGGTTGCGGTACCCAGAAGGCTCTCCGTCGCCTTTGCAACGACCGCGTCCTGGTACAACTCCACACTCTCCCTGATTTCGAGGGTCAGGCGGGCGCGGGAGCCGTCGAGTTCGATATCGGTGAGTCGTCCGATATCGACACCGGCAAGGCGCACGTTCGAGTCGATCAACAATCCGCTCGCATCATCGACGTAGGCGTGGATGGTGTAGGTCCTGCCGGTTCCGACGACCTCGGCGGTCTGCATGACGTAAAGAATAGTACCTATGCCGGTCAAGGTCACAAACAGACCGATTTTCACGTATCGTGACACGCTACACCTCTAACTCGGAAAACGAGTTGGCAATGAACTGCCGTAACACGGGATGGTCCGTATCGCTCAAGTCCCGTGGACGCCCCTGTGCCTGGATTTGGCCATCATATAGGAAACCGATGTAGTCGGAAATACGAAACGTCGCCTGAATATCGTGGGTAATGAGAATGCAGGTGATACCGAACTCGTGATTTACCTTTACGATGAGATCGTTGATCGTCTCGGCGAGCACCGGATCGAGCCCGGTCGTCGGTTCGTCGAAGAGGAGCACATCGGGTTGCGAGGCGAGCGTCCGGGCAAGACCGACGCGCTTGCGCATCCCGCCGGAGAGTTCGGAGGGAAACTTCGCCTCAATTCCGGGCAGACCGATCCATTCGAGTTTTTCGGCGACGACCTCATCGATCCGCTTCTTGTCGGTCATACCCAACCCCTCGACCAACGGGAACGCGATGTTCTCCGAGACGGTGAGGGAGTCGAAGAGCGCCGAGTCCTGAAAAAGATACCCGAACTGGCGGCGCATCTCGATGCGCCGCTTCGCGTCCGCGGCGATCATGCTCTCTCCGCGAAAGAATATGTCGCCGGAATCGGGCTCGAGAATACCGATGATATTCTTGATGAGCACGCTTTTGCCGGTACCGCTCTGCCCGATGATGGCCGAGACCTTGCCCTCTTGAAACGCAACATCGACGCCACGCAGCACGTGGTTCCCGCCAAAGGACTTCTTCAGGCCAGCGATGCGTAGGATCGTATCGCCGTTCAATACAGCACCTGTAACATGATGC
>JAKSCU010000099.1 GCA_022360435.1 Bacillota bacterium | reverse complement strand
TCAAGGGTTGGTTCCAGGCCGCCCATTACCTCCACCACTATCTTTATTTCCGGGTCGTCTATTATAGCCTGAGGATTAGTGGTAATTTTATCCATATCGATTTCTATGTCGCGATTCTTGTCGGTATCCCGGACCAGTATTTTTTTAATTTCAATTCCTGCGCCTATTTTGCGCCGGATATTTTCTTCATTGTCGGTGATGATGCGATATACTCCCCTACCCACCGTGCCCAGACCCAATAGGCCAACCTGCAGGTTGTCGACAACTGTCACGTTTAGCACTCCTTTCAGAGGTTCATAGCTTTAGTGTCTATGTTCCCAATAACTTGGCCCGCTTGACGCCGGCGGTGTTGTACAGCAGCTTTAACAGTTTTTCCGGGTCGCAGTTGAGGCCGGCGGTTTCAATGGTGACTGTGACTGTGGCGAAACCCTGTTGGGGCAGGTTCTGGTTGATGGTGACAATATTGCCTCCCGCCGCGGCAATGCCGTTCAGCACCGAGGATAGGATTCCCGAGCGGTGTTCCAGCATTATTTCCAAGGTTAGCGATTGGTCACGATTCCAACGGTTAAAGGGGTATACTTTGTCCTTATACTTGTAGAAGGCGCTGCGGCTCAAATTAACCTTTTTAACCGCCTCGGCCACGGTGGATACTTCCCCCGCCAGAAGCAGTTCTTTGGCCCGTACTGTTTTTCCAATAGCCTCGGGAAGAATATCTTCCTGCACCAGGTAAAAACGTGGTTCTTTACCCGCCACCAGGTGACACCTCCTGCGCAGTCCATATGGCGCGGATACAAATCCATACACGATAGACATTATATCATTGGTTATTATTAATGGCAATCATTTACGCTTAAAAAAGTGCTCTTATGTATGCTCTCGAAAGTAAAAAAGCGCACTCATTCAGTTCCCTGGAGTGTGCGCTTTTTGATACTTTTGTCCTTGAATCCGGCCATTAATATGGCCGGGTATACTTTCCTAAGAGTATAAAAAAAAACCGGCCGCGGCCGGTTTTTATATGATTATGCAAATCAGGCCGCCACTTCCCTCGTTGACGATACGCTGCACCGTTTCTTGCAATTTACCCTGGGCGTTTTCCGGCATCCTTTGCAGCTTATTTTGAATACCTTCCCGCACCAGCTCGCTTACCGATTTGCCGAATATCTCCGATTCCCAAATCTTTTGCGGATTATCCTCAAACTCGTTGAGCATATAGCGCACCAGTTCCTCGCATTGTTTTTCGGTGCCGATGAGAGGGGTAATTTCCGTGCCTATTTTGGCTTCAATCATGTGGATGGACGGCGCGCTGGCCCTCAACTTGACGCCGAACCGGGCGCCCTGCCTAATTAACTCGGGCTCCTCCAATTGCATGTCGTCAATAGCGGGGTTCACGACTCCGTAGCCGTTTTCGCGCACCTCCAACAAGGCTGCGGAAACTTTATCGTATTCACGTTTGGCCACGGCCAATTCTTTAATCAGGCGAAATAGCTGGTGATCGCCTTCCAGTTGAAAGCCTGTTTCCTCTTCCAGCACCCGGTAATAAAGCTCGGGCTTGGACATTATTTCTATGGCTGCGGTACCGGTGCCCAGGTCCATGTTTTTCAGGTTTACTTGTTGCACCATATCAAACTCGCCCAATCTTTCCACCGCTTCGTCTATATCCCTCAATCGCCGCACCTGTTGCACTGTTTCCTGTACGGCCTCATCGAACTGGTTTCGCAGCCAGTGTCTGGTTTCCAGCTCTTCCACCCAGAGCGGCATGGTTATGGACACCTCGTTAACCGGGAACTCAAAAAGGGCTTTTTCCATTACCAGCAGTATGTCCCGCACGCTCATTTCGGCACAATCCAAGGGTATCACCGGCACATCGTATTTCTCCGCCAGTTCGTCGGCCAATTGAATAGTTTCTTCGCTTTCGGGAATGGTGCTGTTCAGCACCACCAGGAAAGGCCGGTTTATTTCTTTGAGTTCCTCGACCACCCTTTCCTCGGCGGGTATAAAACCCTCCCTGGGTATATCGGTAATGGTGCCGTCGGTGGTGATCACCAAGCCGATAGTGGAGTGCTCGCTAATAACCTTTCTGGTGCCAATTTCAGCGGCTTCCTCAAAAGGGATGGGGTCGTCGAACCACGGGGTGGAAACCATGCGCTGGTTCCCGGCTTCGTCTTCGTACCCCAACGCCCCCTCCACCCTGTAACCCACGCAGTCCACCAGGCGCACCTTAACCCTCAGGTTGGGACCGATTTCCACTTCCACCGCTTCGTTGGGCACAAACTTTGGCTCGGTGGTCATTATGGTCTTGCCGTTTCCGCTCTGGGGCAGTTCGTCCCTGGCTCTTTCCTTTTCGTGGATGTTTTCAATGCCGGGGATAACCATTAATTCCATGAAACGTTTGATAAAGGTTGATTTACCGGTTCGGACGCCACCGCTAACACCCAGGTAGATGTCTCCTTCGGTGCGTTCCGCAATATCGCGGAAAATATCATACTTTTCCATGAACGCACTCCCTCCTTTAAAAAGTAAAAAATATATTTAAATGGTTGATACCCGTATTAAGCATCCCCCCCACCGGCCGGAAAGGCGGTGTAAACAGCCGGAATGCCCGGCTAACGAACATTATTTTCCAGTGGCATACAATAACAATATATATATATGAAGTATGTTACCGTTTATTACTAATTTCCAAAAAATCTATTTCAACAATAATAGTAGCGAAATCGTTAATATTATAAGAAGTTAAATTTTTATTGAAATTAAGTATTTAAATTTAAAATTATGCCCAAGAGAGGAAAACTTGTCCTGGCGTCGAATAGTTTAAATCGTGAACGGTAAACATGCAAGAACCGGCGATGAAAGGGGCGCGCATGCGTAGAAAATTATTACTGGTTTTGCTCGCAGCGTTTTTAATACAGATACCGGTATGCGGTCAAGGGCTGGCTGTTCCCATGCAGCGGACAGTTACGGTAGTGGATGAGCAAGACAATATAATATACAAGGAAAATATCCATTACAGCAATGTATATAAAAACCCGGAGATAAAAGTACCGGTAAATAATGCTACCTCGGCAACAACCGGCGCGACTTCCGAGCAGCACAAACCCGCCCCGGCGATCTCAAGGGCGGGCGGCAGCGGCGTGCGGACGGTTATTAAAAACGCCAGCGATCTTTTGGGCAAACCATATGTTTATGAGGCTAGCGGGCCGCGCGGTTTTGACTGTTCCGGTTTTACCATGCACGTATTTAGCAGCGTCGGCGTCAATCTTCCCCATAATGCGCAAAAACAGTTTGCCCGGGGCGACAAAGTACCCCGCGACAAATTGGAGACAGGCGACCTGGTGTTTTTCGGGTATTACGGCAGCGCCGACATTCGCCACGTGGGAATATACCTGGGCAACGGCGAGTTCATTCATGCTTCAACGAAAAAAGGTGTTATTATAACGGCCATGGATTCATCCTACTACGCCGGCAACTATAAGGGCGCGGCGCGGGTACTGCGTTAGCCGCCCCTTTGTCAAACAGGCGGGCTAAGGTATGGGGCAAATACTTTTATTATTCTGATTTTTTTGCCAAAATATTGCCGATACCCTCTTCCAGGTAGGTCCGCATCAGGTTTTTATAAGCCGCCGGGCTGTGCCGCACCCACATCAGGGCGTTGCCGGAAAGCTCCTTTTTGGGCTCGGCCGGGGCGCCGGTGACCAGGTGCCGGGGCGGAATTATTGATTTGCTGCCAACCACCGAACCTGCGGCCACCATTGACTCGGCGCCCACCACCGCGTAATCCAGCACCACGGCATTCATGCCGATGACGGCCCCGTCTTCCACGGTGCAGTTGTGCAGTACCGCCCCGTGGGCAACGGTAACATTGGCGCCTATGACACATTTGTCGCCGGGCATGGTGTGCACCACGACATTGTCTTGGACGCTGGTGTTTTCGCCCACGCTAATCCTTCCAAAATCACCCCGCAGCACGGCACCGAACCATATACTGACGCCCTCTTCCACCGCGACGTTGCCGATAAGGACGGCTGTCGGGGCGACAAAGGCGCCGGGGTGCACTTGTGGCCTTTTGCCATTGAACTCGATTATATGCATGGTAACAACACCCCCGGTATGTTAATGGTATTAGCCCCGTCCAATCACCAGTTTATTTTTGACAGGGCTACTTCCTCCACTTCATGGGTCTTGATGCGGGTCATCAGGTTTTTTAGCGCCTGCCCCGGATGCAGGTCCTCAAAAAGAACCCGGTACATTTGCTCGGTGATGGGCATTTCCACGCCCCACCCTTGGGCCAGACCGCGGGCGGCCCGGGTGGTGCGGACGCCTTCCACCACCATGCACACGTCTTCCAGTGCCTGGTCCAGTTTTTTACCCCGGCCGATTTCTATGCCGGCCCTGCGGTTCCGGCTGTGCATGCTGGTACAGGTGACAATGAGATCGCCTATTCCGGCAAGCCCGGCAAAGGTCAACGGGTTGGCGTGCATGGCCACCCCCAGGCGGGTAATCTCCGCCAGGCCCCTGGTCATAAGGGCGGCTTTGGCGTTGTCACTGCCGTTTAGCCCGTCGATGATGCCGGTGCCCAGAGCGATAATATTCTTAAGCGCCCCGCCCATTTCCACCCCGGTTATATCGGGATTGGTGTATACTCGCAGGCTTTCGCCCATGAACAGGTCCTGAGCGGATTCAGCCGCCCGCTGGGCCAGCGACGCCACCACCACCGCCGTCGGCAGTTTCAGGGCCACCTCCTCGGCGTGGCTGGGTCCGGAAAGAACTACGTAATCTCCGTCCCTGCCGCCTCCGGTCACCTGGTTGAATACCTGGGACATCAACAACATGGTATCCTGCTCAATGCCCTTGGCAGTGTTGACCACCGTTGTGCCCCGGGGTATGTGCGGAAGTGATTTTTCCAATACCCCCCGGAAACTGTGGGACGGGACGCTGGACACCACGGTTCCGGCATCGGCCAAAGCTTCCTCCAGCTCACCGGTAACTGTCACACCCGCCGGCAGAATGATACCCGGCAGGTAACGCTTGTTTTCCCGGTTGGTCTTCAATTCATCCACTTGTTCCAACCGCCGGGACCATAAAAACACCCGGTGGCCAATGGCAGCGAGGTGACAGGCCAACGCGGTGCCCCAGCTTCCGGCGCCCAAAAGAGCCACCTTTTTTTTACCCGCCATACTATTTCCCACCGCCCTTCATGACTTTAAATTCGGTACCGTTCAGTATACGGACGATGTTGGAGCGATGTTTGTATACCGCAAGCGCCGCTATGGCTGTTCCAAAAGCAATATGCCAGACGCTCAACTTCAAAAACGCCATGGTGACGGGGACAGAGGCGGCGGCCAGCATGGATCCCAATGATACGTACCGGCTGACGGCAACAGTGGTCAGCCATACCAACAGGGCGACCAGCATCAGGACGGGGGAAATGGCCAAGACGACACCGGCGCCGGTGGCGATCATCTTGCCGCCCTTGAAGCGCAGAAACACTGACCAACTGTGCCCGCTCAGGACAGCCAGCCCGGCCAGCAGTTCTGTTTCGGCCCCTCCCAGGCTGCGCCCAAGCAAAACGGCGGCCACGCCTTTGCCCATATCCAGAAGCAAGACCGCCAAACCGGACAGCGGCCCCAGGTTCCGCCACACGTTGGTGGCGCCTATATTGCCGCTGCCGTATTCCCTGATGTCGAGGCCTTTCAATTTGGCCAACATAAAGCCAAAGGGTATAGAACCAATCAGGTAGCTAACAATGAGGGCCAGCAGGGTAAACAACTCTTTCACTTCCTTTGCCCGGCATTACATTTCAAATTAATACTATTTTTTGCGCTATTTTCGGTCCTTTAGCAAAGTATACCCCAAAGGGTATTTTATCTTTGCCGCATGACCAGCCTAAGCGGCGTCCCTTCGAAGCCATAAGCCGAACGGAGCCGGTTCTCCAGGTAGCGCAGGTAGGAGAAGTGCATCAATTCCGGATCGTTAACAAACAGCACAAATGTGGGCGGCTTTACTCCGGTCTGGGTGCAGTAAAATATTTTCAGCCGCCGGCCCTTGTCGGTGGGAGTCGGGCTGCGCATGACGGCGTCGCGGATTAAATCATTCAAGTCGCCGGTGGATATGCGCATATTTTGCTGCTCGCTTACGTAATCCGCCAATTCCAGCACCCGGTGCACCCGTTGCCGGGTTAAGGCGCTGATAAAAAGCACCGGGGCGTATTGCATGAAACCCAACCCGTCCCTCAATGTTTCGGTGTAACGGCTGCTGGTTTTGCCGTCCTTTTCCACCAGGTCCCACTTGTTGACCGCCAAGACGGCGCCCTTGCCCTTTTCGTGCACGTATCCGGCGATTTTTTTATCCTGCTCGGTGAGGTGTTCAACCGCGTCTATAAGCACCAACACCACGTCGCTGCGGTCCACGGCGCGCAGGGTGCGGATGACGCTGTACTTTTCGGTGGACTGTTCAATGCGGCTCCGGCGGCGCATGCCGGCGGTGTCGATAAGCGCGTATTCTCTGCCGTTACTCTCCAAGCGTGTGTCAATGGCGTCCCTGGTGGTGCCGGGAATGTTGCTGACGATGACCCTTTCCTCTCCCAGTATGGCGTTGACCAGCGAAGATTTGCCCACATTGGGGCGGCCAACCACGGCTATTTTGATCACGTCTTCCTCTTCTTCCGCACTCTCGGCGGAGGGTAGTTTTTCAACCACCATGTCGAGCAGGTCGCCGGTATTCATACCTTCCGCCGCCGAAACCGGGAGCGGTTCCCCCAGCCCCAGGCGAAAAAAATCGTACAGGAGGTCGCTATTGGCAAAGTTCTCCACCTTGTTGGCCACCAGAAGCACGGGCTTCTCGGATCGGCGCAGCACCCTGGACACTTCTTCGTCGGTCCCGGTGAAACCGGCCCGAGCGTCCACCACGAACAAAACCAGGTCGGCGTCCCGGATGGCCAGTTCGGCTTGATCGCGGACATGCGCGGCTATTTCTCCGCTGTCGCGATAATCAAGTCCCCCGGTGTCCACCAGGGTGAAACGCCTGCCATTCCACTCGGCGTCCTGATAAAGGCGGTCCCTGGTTATACCAGGCAAACCCTCCACGATAGCCACCCGCCCGCCGACTATACGATTAAAAAGCGTGGATTTGCCCACATTGGGTCGTCCTACGATTGCCACAATGGGTCCGGCCATATCAGCACACCGTCTCTTCCACCAGATTTTTGGGTCCGTCAACCGGAATAACGTTCACGCCAAGCCGGCGGGACAGTTCATCCACGTCCATATCGTCCAGAAAGGTATTAGCGCCGTTTCGCAGCATAACCCGGGGTATGAACAGGCGCTCCCCAAGGTCACAACCGTTCAGGGCGTTCACAATGTCCCGCCCCGTAAGCAAGCCGGCTACGGTAACATTATGGCCGAAAAAAGTGTTTTTCAAAACATACAGCCGGGCGCTGACGTTCCGGATACGGTTAAGCCTTTCCGCCACTTGTTGCAGTAAAGGGGCGGCCAGGGCGCCGGTGACCAGCGACAAGGTTACCGGTCTATTCACCCGGCGGGGCAAACTGTCCCGGGTCCTATGCCATTCGTCTATGAATAAACGTACCAGGCCGACACCGTTTTCGATCTGCGGAAAACCGCCGTAACCGGCGGCGGAAGGGATCGGCAGACCGGCGGTCAGATAAAACTCGTCCCCGGCAAAAACAAAAGGATCATGGCGGCGGGAATTGCAAATTTTCTGCCAACGGTGCACTTGTTCCACTACGGCTCGGGCTTCATCGGCCAAAAAATTGCGCAGGCGGTACAGTCCCCGCCTGTAGTCGGTCAAACCCACCGGCACCACCGCCAGAGAACGGACCGCCGGCCAAAGAGCATTCAAATCCCTGATGGTGCGATCCAGTTCTTCCCCGTCATTTAAACCCGGACATAAAACCGCCTGGGTATGTATTTCAATGCCGGCGCCGGCCAGAAACCGCAACTGTTCCATGATGCCACCGGCCGAAGGATGGCCCACCATTTGCCGGCGCAATTCCGGATTGGTGGTATGCACCGAAACGAACAGCGGGCTCAGACGCATTGAGGCGATGCGTTCCAGTTCCGCCGGCCCCGTGTTGGTCAGGGTGATAAAGTTGCCCTGGGCAAAGGATAAACGATAGTCGTCGTCCTTGATATATAAAGATGGTCGCATCCGCGGCGGCATCTGGTCCACAAAGCAGAAAACACACCTGTTCCGGCAGTGTTGGATACGGCCAAGGCCGCTGTCGGGGAAGCTTACCCCAAGGTCCTCGTCGTAATCCTTTTCTATTTCCAGGAGCCATTGCCCGCCCTTTGCCTTTTGCGCCAGAACCAGCAGGTTTTCTTCGGCGCTCAGGTATCTATAATCAAGTATATCTTTGATGTCCGCACCATTGATCTGCAGTATTTTGTCGCCGCTTTCCAGGCCCAGTTCCGCCGCGATCCCGCATTCGTCAACGGTTTCTATAATCAACCCCGGGGTTTGCATGGGAAATTTCCTCCAGTGGCATTCTTGTACCATTATCCGATAGCCGGGGGACTTAGTCAAGGCGCAAGTATTTTGCCGGGAGGGGACGCCGGTACAACAGCCTGACCCAGGATTAAGGCAATGTTGGATGACGGGCGATTCGTACAAGTTCGTCATAAATACCGACTACGCCGTGGTGAATCAAGGATAAGCCCGTCCCCCGCAGCAGCGGCAGTCGGGTTAGCCATACTCCGGCGGTTATGGCCGGCGTTTTGGAGCACTTTAAAGATACAAGCCTGCATCCCTGAACACCGTAAATGCCCAGAAAACTGGTTATGGCCCGTTTAACCAAGTCGGCGTGCCCTTTGCTCCACAGGGCCAGGCATGATTCATTTTTACCGTCGCCAAAACGGTATATTCTGCCGTTGCCGCCGTCCACACCGCAGGCCAGTAACACGCTATTCAGCTCACTTTTACGCGGAAAACGGTCAACGGGCAATGCACCGGCTCGGATGGCCGCCGCCAGCACCGAAAAGGGAAAGCCGGTGTCGTTGTAAAAGATTACTTTGCTCACTGGCCTGTGTTCTCCTCTGCTATTACGCTGCGCACCAAGTTGACGATTGACGGGTAAGCCCATACGGTACCCAGCGTCACCAGCGGCCGGCCGGTATTTATCCACCTGAGCCGGCGGGACATGACACCGCCCAACCTCATGCTCAAATTTATCTTGTGCATCACATTCACCAGCTTGTAGTCGCCGGCGGGGATGGCGAAATTTCGGGCCAGGCCATTGATAACATTTTCCAACAGCTCGGGTCTGCCCCTTTGGCCGACGAAATAGACTTGGTTACCCGCTTCGTCAACGCCCATAAACGTGATTGCTCCGTGATCATCGCTTTCCCTGGTGTCGAAAAAGGGTATGGACAGCAATTCCCCGGGGCGGGGTGACCGGTCCCGGGGCAGGCGGCCCAAGTGGGCGGCGGCGGCGGTTACCGATGAGTGGGTGCCTCCAAAACAATGGTAGATAATCTTCAATACAGCACCACCTTTTTGTCACGAGGGGAGGGTTCCATCGTCCGCCCTTGGCCCCCTCCGCTATGTTCAGGTATGTTCATCCCGTCCACCTAGTGCCTGACAACAAAATATACTCCATTTTCCAGGTCGTGCACCATAGCGTCCAGTGTTCTGGCCAGATAACGGGCCACTTTTTCTCTCTCATCTTCACTGTCCGCGATAAAGATGGGCACAGCCCCGGTAACTTTGCTTTTATCAATGGTAATTACGGCCAGTATACTTTTATTAGCTCCGCCCAGTTTTTTCACCTCCGCTGAACTAATCGGCTGCCATACGGCCGGCCTGGGCTTTCAGAGGTTTGAGACGGGCGCTTTCCAGCAGGGGGGTTCTTTTTACCGCCGCGATAAGCGCGTCCATGTCTCTTTCCACGGGTAAAATATAAAGTCCCACCGCGCCGGTGTCCGTGTTTTTACGGACCAGCGGTGTAAATTCAGGCATGTCCACCTCGTTTTTACTGCCAATGATTACCGCCGCCGTATGCGAAATGGCCATACGCTGGCCCATGTCGTGCAGCGTGGCCCGGGCGTTGTCGTTAAGCGGTTTGATAAGAACACCCAGGGCTTCTGAAATAATTTTCTCCCTGGATTCCCGTAATCCCACCGTCATGATCCCGATGTCGCCCACAAACAATAAAGTATCTTGAAAAGATATTTTAGCCGGTATCACTTCGCAAATGTCGCCTATTTTTTTGCCGGTCATAAAACGGGCGCTGATAAAAACAAGCGCCGCTCCCGTGGCTACGGCGTACCACGGGCCGGCCAGCGCGGCGGCGCTGGTAAAAAAGGCGGTGGCCATGACCAGATAATTGCGGGCTTCAAAGGTTCTGGCGATACCTTCAATGTAATCATTGCCCCTTTTTTCCAGGCGCATGCTTTCCAAGTTTTTCAATGTTTCCCTTTCGATATTCCTTATTTCTCGGAATTGCTGAGCAGCTAAAGCAAGAAAGGTGAAAGCGGCATAATCCTTGTTAAGTAGCGCGGGCACCGCCACCGCGCCCAGGGCCGAAGCAATGGCGCCCAGTGAAAGGTGGGATATAAAACCGTGGGGGTAACCGGGATATTGCCGGTAATCCAGTCTCATCAGCAAAATGCGGGACAGGATGCCGGCCAAGCTGCCGGCTATTATATTAAACAGGTACTGTTCCATCGCTATTCCCACCTTGTGTTGTCAGACATAATGGGCGTATCACCGTCAAAGTGCTGATACGCCCATTGAATAAAACTTTATGCTCGCCTGATAAGGTTTATTTTACTTACGGCAAATATGCCTTCGACCATATTAATGGCCGGATTTAAAAACAAAAGTATCAAAAAGCGCGCGCTCCAGGGAGCCGAATGAGCGCGTTTTTTTAGCGATTGTCCCGGTTGTTGCGTTCATCCGGCCCCGGTTTTTTAGCCGGCGCGCCAAGGCCGGTTATTTCTCCGCTGAACTTCTTAATCCGCTCTCTGGCCTTGTCCAGCCCGCCGGAGCTGATCAATAGGAACAGTCCGCCGCCCAGTAAAACTACGGCCACAATCCACGCCATTGTTCTCCACCCCGACGGTGTTCCGGCCGGGGTGGTATATCCGCCGGGGCCGGGTTGGTTGCCGGCCACACCCAGGAGCACCGGAATGGATTCGGCAAACAGTGCCACTCCTTTTTCAGCCTCT
Organism: Bacillota bacterium; assembly: GCA_022360435.1. Taxonomy (GTDB): domain Bacteria; phylum Bacillota; class Desulfotomaculia; order Desulfotomaculales; family Desulfallaceae; genus BRH-c8a. The sequence continues at coordinate 3,189 of JAKSCU010000099.1, read as the reverse complement.
TCACGGGAGTTGGTATGGGTGCCGACTTCAATGAGCATGGCCGAAGACATCAAATCTTGGTTGTAATTGCCCCGGGCCACAAATATTTCTTTGACTATTCCCGGATGTGTCTTGTTGGCGAAAGCCATGGCCTTCTTGGCGAATTCCATGTTGGATTCCATTTTGGGGTTTTGCCTGCCCACCACCAGCCGCAATTGGGTTACATTATCCCCGGCCACCTCTTTGGTGTAATAGCCGGGGTCTGGAATGCCGTCGCGGTGCACGTCAATCAAGGCCGCCGGGTTTTTCTTCATCAAGTCTGCGGCGGTGCGCCTGGAACGATAATACGCGTTTTTGTCCCTCGGCTCATGGGGTGTTTTATTATGCAACACCTTGGCGCCCTTTTTCCTGAGTTCAGCCGCCAGAGTGTCCCCCACCTCGAATATGCCTCCTTTGTAGGGTATGCTTTCGGTGCCGTCCGTGGGCACGTATGATTCGGCGCTATGGGTGTGGTAAATTGCTATTGGCTTGTTTTTCCAATCATACTGTTCCGCCGCCGGCAGGGACAAAGAATCAAATTCATCGGCGTAAGACAACATCTCCCGGTCCATGCCGGTGAATTCCGCCCGGGCGGTGAATCCATGCACCGATTTTACTTTATAGCGCCGCCCGTCGCCGGTTATCAGTTCGTCACCCACGGTAACGGTGCGTGACATTTTACTTAACATTTGGTTGCTGTTGTCGGTTATTGTATACACATGCCCGTCGACGTGATCCGATTCAACGGCATTGCCCAGCAGGCCGGCGGGGGACCAGGCCGGGTAATCCTGGCGCAGCGCAGTAAAATACGCCAACAGTGAAATGCCCAATATCAGGAGGCCGACGCCAAAGGCTGGCAGGTAACGGTGTTTGTTCATCAACGGTCCTCCTCCTTCTCTTCAACACGGTGGAGTTTGTCGGGAACGGGTTTTCGCAAGCCTTCCATCAGTTCCCCGGGGCGTTCGGAAGAAGGCCCCCCCTGCAACCTTTCCCGGGTTTCACCAATTGCTTCGGCCAACAGCACCGCCACGATACCCGCCAGAACGATGCCGTCAAAAGCTCCGGCGCCGCCAACGGCCACGGTGCCTGCCGGCGCGCCGGTATAAACAAGCCAGACCATGTAGGCCAGGTCGACAAACACCAACCCCAAAGTGGCGGCTATAAAGGCGGAACGCCTGGAACGACCGGCCAGGTAGGCTACCAGACCCCCGATGATTGGATAAACCCACAGGGCATCCAGATAACCGAAAAATCTGCCGCCGGGTTCGGTATCGCCTCGTCCGAAGTAAAAACCAACCCCGTAAATTACAGCACCGGTTATCAATGCGCCAATTAATGCTCTGCCCCATTCCTTGGATGTACCGGCCCTAACGAGCAAGTAAATTGCCACCCCCACCGGGACCAGGGCGCCGCCCACGTTGACGGAAACGTCGTAACGTCCCGTTGCAAGGGGGATGTCGATAAAACTGCCTACAATCAACGCGGCGATTATTACCAGCGCGGCCCGGTCGGACAAACGCAACCTGTCCAGGACACGCTGGGCCAATCCGAAATAAATCAACAGTGAAACCACCAATAATACAATAATGCCAACGGGGAGACCGGTCATTGTCGCTTCCTCCTCGGGCCAAAAATTATTAAATTGCTCGTAACATTATGCTACCCCGGAAATGAGCAAATATGTATTTTTAAAAAAGCGCACTAATTCGATTCCCTTTGCGTGCGCTTTTTTAATACTTTTTACCTTAATCCGGCCATAAATATGGCCGGGTATAAAAAAGCGCACGCATTTAGTTCCCTCTGCGTGCGCTTTTTAATACTTTTTACCTTAAATCCGGCCATAAATATGGCCGGATTTAAATTTGATAAAGTACAAAAAAAGCGCACGCAATTAGTTCCCCCTGCGCGCGCTTTTTAACGCTCATACAAAAAATAATCAGGGTGGTTTTTTAACCACCCTTGCCAGCATTAATGCTTGGTTGACAACCTTGCCATATTATTTTTTGTCGTCAAATATATCCCCCACCATTTCACCTATGGTGACGGTCCCTCCGTCACTGGCCGACTGTTCCGGCTGTCTGACAGGGTTTTCCCGGGCCGGGGCCTTGTTTTTTTCCTTGTTTACCTCCCTGATGGAGAGCCTTATGCGTTTTTCTTCCGGGTCTACGCTGAGAACCTTGACATCCGTCTCTTCACCCTCCTGAACCACTTCGTCCGGCGTGGCCACATGCCGGTCGGCCAGGTGAGAAATATGAATCAGCCCTTCCACCCCGGGTTCAAGTTGGACGAAAGCGCCAAATGGGGCCAGGCGCACCACTTTAGCCCGTACTATGCCGCCCGTCGGGTATTTTTGCTCTACATTTTCCCAGGGGTTGGGCAGAACTTGCTTCAGGCCCAGGGAAACCTTTTCATTATCGCGGTCCACCCGCAGCACCATCACTTCCAGCTCGTCGCCCACTTTTACAATGTCGGAGGGGTGGTTGATACGGTACCACGCCATCTCGGAAATGTGCAACAGGCCGTCAACGCCGCCGATGTCCACGAAGGCGCCGAAGTTGGTCAGCCTCCTAACCTGGCCTTTAACCACCTGGTTTTCCGCCAGGTTGGCCATAAGTTCTTCACGCTTGCGGGTGTGCTCTTCCTCCAGTATGGCCTTGCGGGATAGGATAACCTTGCGTTTGCCGCGGTTTAACTCAATTACCCGGGCGTCGATTTCCATATTCAAATATTTGCTGAGATCTTCGACATACCCCATCTCCACCAGCGAGGCGGGTAAGAATGCCCGAACGCCCACATCCACTAAAAGGCCGCCTTTGACCACCTCGCGGACAACACCCTTGATGGGTTCGCCGCTGTCCTTGAAGGTTTCCAGTCCGGACCAGGCCTTTTCAGCGTCGGCTCTTTCCTTGGACAAAAGCAGCTTGCCTTCGTTGTCCTCTGCTTTCAAAACGTCTACTTCTATTTCATCTCCCACTTTAACTATATCTTGTGGGTTGTCAACACTGTAGCAGGTAAGCTCCCGCAGGGGCACCACGCCTTCGGTCTTGGCGCCCACGTCCACCAGCACTTCGTCCTGGTTCACCTGCACCACGACGCCTTTGATGGTCTCTCCCGGTTTGAGATTTTTTACCGCCACGGCTTCTTCCATTTCTTGATTCATCTCATTTTCCG
>JAKSCU010000507.1 GCA_022360435.1 Bacillota bacterium | reverse complement strand
CGGTTCATGCTGGTTGCGGCGCTGAACCCCACGCCCAAAGGTGACATGCCGGATAGCGAGTTCAGCCAGCGGCAGATGGAGCGATATCTTTCGCGTATCAGCGGGCCTTTGGTTGATCGTGTGGACATTCATGTTGAAGTGCCGCGCGTGCCATACCGCCAGCTCACCGGCAAAGCGAATGGTACCGACAGCGCAACACTGCGCGAGAAGGTGGCCGTGGCGCGGGCGATTCAATGTGAACGTAACGGTAGCCCGCTCAAACCGAATAGTTCCTTGTCGGGTAGACAGCTTGACCGCATTGCCATCCTGGACGAGCCAAGCCAGGCATTGCTCAAGGCGGCAATGAGCGAGTTGAACCTCAGCGCGCGGGCCTACGATAAGATTCGTCGCGTGTCACGCACGATTGCCGACCTCGAGGAAGCTGAACAGATCGAGCAGCATCATGCGTCCGAAGCGATCGGCTATCGGCTGCTGGATCGGATGATGTGATGTGGGTTATGCCTTGGCGCATGACCTGGCGCCTTTGTCGAGATCGACGGCATACCTGAACCGGGGACAACAACGCGAGTGCCAAACCAACTTAAGAAGTGGTACTGAAGCTGGGGATAGGTCACGGTGCGTTCGAGTATCGCTGCTGGATCCTGCCCGTGATCGGCTGCTATGAGTGGCACAATGTAAGTGACGCAACGAAGCAGCCTTGTTACATACGCCCGACCGATGATGACATCGTGGGTTTCATCGGTACATAGAAGACGTGGTGTCTGCCGGATGGCTTTGAATGCGATACGGTCGACAATCATCACCACTGAAGCCAAGACGATGATGGCGGAGATCGACGACCGCGTGTCCGTGAGCACTCACGTCAACACGCGGACGTCGGAGTTTTCCTTGCTGCTCGATACGATTCTGGATCAGTTGCGGCCCTCTGCGTATCGCTTGGCCTGCTGCTTGATCCAATCGAAGCGGGGCTGCCAGTCCGTATTGGCAATCTGCTGGTAGAGTTGCGTCGCTTCCTCGAAGCGTCCCGACTGCTGGAGCAACTGGGCACGATCCCACAATACCTGAGCGTTGGTCGGTTCGACCTCGAACGCGGTGGCGAATGCCCGGTCGGCCAGGACCAGGTCGCCCTGCGAGCGTAGCTGGTTGGCCAGATTGACCCACGGACCGGCTTCATTGGAATGCTCGGCCAGCGGCGTGGTCAGGTAATCCCAGGCGAGGTCGTTTTCGCCCAGTACCTCCAAAATACGACCCGCGTAGTTGCAAGCCTGGGTGTCGTCGGTGTCCAGCGCCCGCCAGCGATCGGCCGCCCCGATCACCTTCTCCACCAGCGTCTGCGGCGGCTGCTGTTCCAGCGTCGCTACCGCGTGCGCCAGTTGCTCGTAGCGCGACAGTAGCTGACTGTGATCGTTACGCACCACTTGCAGGTTCACCACGTCGGGCATGTCGGCATACGCCAGGTCAATCGCTCGCTCCTGGGCCCGTAGCGACTTGGCCAGCTTGTTCTGCTGCCCGGTGATGGCCGCTGCCAACTGCCACAGTTCCGGGTAGGCCGCATACTTCTCATCTTCGAGCAGCCCTTCCAGCATGCCCTCGGCGCGGGCGTGCTGGCCGCCGTGCCAGAGGTATTCCACGGCTGCCAGCGTCATCGCGTAGCGGTTGTCCTTGTTCATCTGGCGCAGCGCGTGGCCGAACAACTCCTCGCCCAACTGTCCCTCGCCGAGGTTGCGGCACTGCCAGGCCAAATAGATGGCGGTGATCGGGCCCTGCGTGTCGGTCAGTTGGTCGGCCATATCGCGCACCAGCTTGTGCAGGCGGGCGCTGCTGCCTTCGGCGTTGATCAGGGCGTTACGGAAGTCGTGGTCGATGATCGGGATGACCCCGGCCTCGATGCCGTCACGGTAGAGTTCCTCGAAGACCTCGGCGGCGGCCTTGTGATCGCCGGATTGGCTGAGGGCCCGGGCGTG
>JAKSCU010000100.1 GCA_022360435.1 Bacillota bacterium | reverse complement strand
CAGGGGCTGTGTGGCGCTGTGAACGCGGCTTGTAATCGTTCTGGTGTACGTACTAATTCGGTTTGCACCCGCAGCGGCTAAACTATTTGGGTATGGATCAAGGCTTCCGCCGCGATTATCTGCTCCGTCTGCCGCTGCCGCTCGCGCAGCTCTATTCGCGTGCCCACAACGCCAAAGATAACCGTACCCGGCACGACAACTGTTTTTACATCTTCGAGTCGCTGATCAAGCTGTCCACCTGCCCGCTCATCGGCTCCTACCTCGACGACCTGAAGCGTGGCAAGGAGCACAACGAACAGGTCGACCGGGCCCTGTCGCATCTCGCGCTGCCTTCGCTCGGGCAGTGGGTCGGTATGCTCCGCGAACTCGCTCGGCACTACGGCGAGTCCGAGACGACCCGCGGCCACCCGCTCCGTTACGTCTGGCGGCAACTCAACCGCAAACACACCGTTGCAGACTCGCCCGGCATCGTCGGCCTCTACCGCCGGATCAAGCACGGGCCCGATGGCAAGCTCTCGGCAGACACCAAGTGCACTCTGCTGGACCTCTTTGACCGACTGGTCCGCTACCGCAACGACGTCGTCGGCCACGGCGGCCCGCGCTTCGACAACTTCTTCGAAAACGAGATGGGCCCGCTGATGTTCCCGGCGGTCAACGAGGTGCTCAACGAACGCAGCTTCGAGCCTATGGGCCCGCCTGGCACGCGTCTGGTCTACATGACCGAGATGCGCATGGTCGGCGAGGGCAAGTTTGAGGTCTCGCTGCGCGAGCTGATCGGCCTGCAGGGCGAGCGCAGCGCCCCGATGACCTTCGATGCGGACTTGGCCGACGCGCTCGCGCCGCGCTTCGGGTCGTTCCCCGGGCTCGCGCTGTTGTGGCCCGGCGTGGGGGCGCCGATGCGCCTGGGCCCGATGATGCGATTCCGTGAATCGGAAGTGGCCGACGAAGTCCTGCTGCTGAACCGCGACCGCGGCGGCCGGCAGGTCGAGTACCTGTCTTACACGACCGGTCGCACCGAGCGCGATGCAGAGATGGCCGGCGCGATGGCGATGATCCTCACAGCGATCTCCGATCGTAAAGTCACCGAAGAGGATGTGCGTAACTTTGAGAAGCAGAGCCGGAGCGAGAGCGAGTCGGTCGAAGGCCTCGTCGGGGACAGCCGGCTTGTGCCCAACCGCGCGACGATGCTCGGCGATTACGAGCTGCTCGCCGAGCTGGGCCGCGGTGGCATGGGGGTTGTTTACCTTGCCCGGCAGGCGTCGCTAGGTCGTATCGTCGCGCTCAAGACGCTACCCGGCGATCTGTCCAGCAACGATCGGGCGTTGGCGCGTTTCCGCCGGGAGATGCGCGTGCTGGGCAACTGCGAGCACCCGAACATCGTGAAGCTGCTGGACTCGGGCACGCTGGCCGACGGGCAGATGTACTACACGATGGAGTACGTGCCCGGCGCGGACCTGGAGCAGGTCTGGAGCGAGCTGAGCAAGGCCGCCTCCGAGCGCGAGATCACGACACTGCCCGGATCGACGTTCTCCGCTGCGCTCGAGCAGGCAAGCAAGGGCAAACGCGCCGATGTCAAGACACGCTACCAGCGGACAATGACACCAGTCATCCGCCGCGCAGAGGATGAAGACGGGCCGGCCGATCTGCCGCCGCTGCCGCTGCCGGACCTGCCTAAAGGTGAAGACGGCACTCCCGATCAAACGCACTATGTTGCTCGCGTTGTTGAGTTGATCCGAGACGCCGCCCGAGCGTTGCATACCGTCCACGAGCAGGGCGTTGTCCACCGCGACGTGAGCCCAGGCAATCTGATGCTCACGCCCGACGGCAAGCGCATCGTCCTCATGGACTTCGGCCTGGCCAAGGGCGGCGGGGAGTCGCAGACCGTCTCGATCGGTGCCGGCTTTATGGGCAAGCTCCGCTACGCCGCGCCCGAGCAACTCGCCTCGGCCGTGCTCGACGTCGGGCCCTGTGCGGATGTGCGCGGCCTGGGCGCGACGCTGTGGGAGCTGGTCACGCGTAAACGCCTCTTCGGCGAGGCCGGCGACGAGCGCGCGCTGGCGACGATGATCCACCAGAAAGACGTGCCACGCCTGCGCGAGATCGACCCGGGATTCGACCGCGACCTCGAGGCGATCGTCGCCCGCGCGACCGAACGCGAGATCGATAAACGCATCCAATCGGCGGAAGAACTCGCCGACTACCTCGAGCTCTACCTCGCCGGCGAGCCGCTGCCGATCCGCCCGCCGAGCAACGGCGAGTTGGTCCGGCGGTGGGTGCGTCGGCGCAAAGGCCTCGTGGCGCTCGTGATTTTCT
>JAKSCU010000217.1 GCA_022360435.1 Bacillota bacterium | reverse complement strand
TCCAGCATACTGGCCGTGATATTTCTTAAAGAAGTCTTCACGCTGATCCACTTAACCGGAATGGCACTGATTTTTGCCGGCATATATTTTTCCACGTTTTACTTGCACCGTCCCCTCATAGCGGGTGTCAAACAAAGAGACCAGGCTGACGCCTAGCGCCGGTCTTTGCGCCAAGCTCCCGCGCTCCTCCAAAGTCAAAAAAGCGCGCTCATCCGGTTCCCGCCGAGCGCGCTTTTTTTATACTTCCTACCTTGAATCCGGCATACGCGGAGACGTTTTTGGAGGGGGGACACACCCTTTATTCGTGCTTTTTGTTGCCATTTACTTAACGCTGGACAACGCCATTTTAAAACGATAGTATCGCATCGCGCTCCCCCTCCATGAAATTCTACGGTATAAAGCCATAGACCAAAAATTAACTGAATTTGTTTTATCGAAAGTTTTGACTAACAAGCACATTATATGTTATAGTAAGATAATTCCAGGATCCAGGTTATGCATTTTTTCCTCTCTGAAAGTATCCAGGAGTAAAAAATTGCCTTACCGGTACCAATGGATCCAAATTCAGGGAGGTTAGTAAATGTACCAAGATCGTTATTTGACGTGCCGTGATTGTGGTGAAGAGTTTGTATTTACTGTATCGGAGCAGGAATTCTTTGCGGAAAAAGGATTCACCAACGACCCCGGTCGCTGCTCGCAATGCCGGGCGGCCCGCAAAAACCGGAACCGGCAGAATAACTATGGCGGCGGTGACTATCGCCAAAAACGCCAGATGCACCCTGCGGTATGTTCCAATTGCGGCAAGGAAACAGAAGTTCCTTTCAAACCGACGGAGGGCAGGCCGGTTTACTGTAGGGATTGTTTCCGCAGCGTTTCAAGCTATTAGAAAAAAAAAGCGCACGCATTCGGTTCCCTCTGCTTGCGCTTTTTAGTACTTTTTTCTTTAATTCGGCCATAAATATGGCCGGGTATACTTTCCTTAAAGTATAAAAAAAGCGTACTCATACGGTTTTACCTGACCCACATTGAAAGTTTGGAAGCCAGAATTTGAATAAAGTGTATAAAACCAGAACCGGGCGGGACAACACCCGGTTTTCTTTTGATCAAACCCCGCCAATTTTCTTAAAAAAAACCACCTTGTATTGGTGGACATTTAACCAATTACATATGTTTTTTTAAAATATAGGTTTAAGGGCTCTGCTGCCCGCTCAACCGGGGCAGGCGCACGCCAACCGCCTTGACCAGCACGCCGGCGGCCAATGCTTTCAACAAGTCAAAACCTATAAAGGGAACAAAACCCATCATTAGTACGCCGGGCACATCAACGGCCTTACCCATGTAAAAGTTCAAGATGGCGTACAGGTAGGGCAGCCCTGCGGCATGAATCACCGCCACCCCCGCCAGCATGGCTGCAGCCAGGCGCGCCGGCCCGGCATCCCTGTGGCCGCGTATAATCAAGCCCACCACATAAGCCGCCACAATGAAACCAAGCAAGTACCCGAAAGTCGGTGAAAAAATATAAGCCGGCCCGCCGAAAGGGGGCTTCTCAAAAACCGGGACGCCCAGCAATCCCATAAGCACATAAATACCCATACTCATGGCGCCAAGCCTCGCCCCCAACAGGCCGCCGGCCAGCAACACCACAAAGGGTCCCAGGCTAAAGGGCACAATCATGGCGCCGAAAAAACGGAACAGCAGAGCCGCCACCACGGCCAAGGCGGCAAAAAGCGCCACCAGGACCATATCGCGGGGAGTAAGTTTGCTCATCACCCAACACTCCTTTAACTAATATGTAAACCAACTATAACAATTACAGCAGTAACGCATTCTTTAGCATTTGCAACCGTTTAAAGTCGGTACAAATGCAACAAAAGTCAACCTGTGCAACAAAAAAGGTTAACAATAAAGGCGTATTAAAAATTACCTTTTCCGCAGGGTCACCTCCCCGGCCAACAGGCGTTCCATGCCGCCGTCCTCCGTCCTTACCAGCAGCGCGCCGGTTTTGTCCACATCAACGGCGTGGCCGGTATAGCTTTCTCGAACAGTATGCACGGTGACCGGACGGCCCAGGGTCACACAAAGACGGCGCCACTCGGTCAACACCGGGTCAAACCCCTGCTCAAGCTATACCAGGTACCATTTTTCCAGGGACGCCAGCAAAGCGCGCAAGAGCGGTACCCGGGGGATACGTCGACCCGACTCGTCCTGTAGCGAAGTGGCAGTGTCCCTTATTTCCGGGGGGAAATCTTTCCTTGGTATGTTCACGTTAATACCCATACCGGCCACCAGAAAGTTTACCCGGTCCATTTCGGCGTTCAGTTCCACCAGGATGCCGCAAAGTTTTTTGTCGTTCACCAGGATATCGTTGGGCCACTTAATGGCTGCCGCCACGCCGGTGTGTTCCCAAATGGCCCTGGCCACGGCCACGGCCACCACCATGGTGGCCTGGGGTGTTTCCGCCGGGTTAACCGGCGGGCGCAGCACCAATGAAAACCACAATCCCTTGCCGGGGGGAGTAAACCAAGCACGCCCAAGGCGGCCTTTGCCACCGGTTTGACACTCGGCTACCACCACCGTACCCTCGGGACAACCCTTTGCGGCCAATTTTTTGGCCTCGTCATTGGTGGAAGATAATTCAACAAAATACTCCACCCGGCAACCCATGACGTTGGCGGAAAGCCCCGATGACACTTCACCGGGATACGGCACGTCGGGTATTCCCAAAAGCCGGTAGCCCAGGTTGGATCTGGCCTCAATATGGTAGCCGTCCTCCCGCAGGGCGCTGATGTGCTTCCACACAGCGGTGCGCGATACACCAAGTTCCCGGCAAAGGGTTTCCCCGGACACCCAGCGGCCATTTTGCTTTAAAATATCCAGGATTGTAGATTTCATAGTTTTATAACCCAATTGTATTTTTTAAAGTCGTAAATGTCAACCTAAAAGACGCAGGTAGTTTACAATTTAATATCGTTGCGCATCGGTTTCAGCTGTCCGAGATCAAGGCTGATGTCCAAAGCCGGGGCGGAATGGGTAAGTGCGCCCACGGAAATTATATTTACTCCGGTGGCCGCCACCGCCGGCAAAGTGTCGGCGGTAACGCCGCCCGACGCCTCCAGCAGCGCCCGCCCGTTTACCAAGCGCGCCGCTTCGGACATGTCCGCGGTATTCATGTTGTCCAGCATGATGATATCGGCGCCCGCCGCCAAGGCTTCGGCCACCCCGGCCAGGTCCTCGGCTTCCACCTCTATTTTGGCGGTGTGGGGAACGGCGCGCCTGGCCCGTTCCACCGCTTGACGAATGCCGCCGGCGGCCTTGATGTGGTTGTCCTTGATCAGTACCGCGTCATACAGGCCCAGCCGGTGATTGTGACCGCCCCCCACCCGGACGGCGTACTTTTCCAAATAACGCAATCCGGGGGTGGTTTTACGGGTGTCCACTATGCGCACCGGATAGTCTTTCACCAGCCGGGTCGACCGGTACGTCAGGGTGGCCACCCCGGAAAGGCGCTGCAGAAAATTGAGGGCCAGCCTTTCGCCGGTGAGAATTGTCCCGGCCCGTCCTTCCAGCCTGGCCAGCAACGTGCCCGCAGCTACTTCGGCCCCTTCTTCCACCAGGGGTATAAAGTTCAGCTCGGGATCCAGCCGCCCAAAAACCGCGCGGGCCACGGGCAAACCGGCCACCACCCCGTCCTGCTTGGCCTTGATGTGCCCGGTGGACTCCAATTCCGGCGGGACTACGCTGTTGGTGGTCATGTCACCCGGCCCGACATCTTCTTCCAGACAGCGGTCGATGAGCTCGTTTAAATACTGGGGGTTTATGTTCATGTTGATCACCCGGTTTGACTTAGTATTACAGCGTAGTTTAAAGGTTAGCGGAGTCACGGGCAAGGCAGGGGGCGGTTCTCTGGGTTAGTGACTCCTGAGAAAGTCTTGGTTAGGGGGTATGGTGTTTGGACTGACTTACTTGCGCAGTATGATATGCTTCAGCCAGCTGTTCCGCGTCCGGGGATAATCGTCACGGAAATGGCCTCCCCTGCTTTCGGTGCGCATCAGGGCGGTTTCCGCCACCAAACGGGACGTCAAAAGCCGGTTGCGCAACTCGGCCCCCTGGATATTCCGGGCGGCGGTGCTTTCCAGATGGGCCAGGTCATCCATGTAACCCAGCGCCGCTTCCAGCCCTTCCCGGCAGCGCAACGGGCCGGCATGCGCACTCATCATCCGCCGCAGTTCCCCGCTTATCCGGGCATAGTCCACGTTGTCACCCGGGGAGGGAAGTTCTGAAGCAAATTCCGTCCGGGGGGGCATTTCCTCCCGCCACAGGCCGGCGGTCCGTTCCGCGATGCGCCCGCCGAAAACAAGCCCGTCCAGCAGGGAATTGCTGGCCAGCCGGTTGGCGCCGTGCACTCCCTGGCAGGCCACTTCACCGCAGGCGTACAGCCTGTCTATATTTGTTTCCCCGAAATAGTTGGTTTTAACTCCGCCCATTATGTAGTGGGCGGCCGGGGCCACGGGAATCGTGTCCCGGGTGATGTCCAAGCCGTGTTTCAGGCAGGTGCGGTGGATATTGGGAAACCGGCGCAGCACCAATTCATCGTCCAGGTGCCGCAGGTCCAGGTATACATTGCTCCCGGCATGACGGCGCATTTCCGCCAGTATGGCTCGCACCACCACATCCCGGGGCGCCAGTTCCGCCATTTCATGATAATTGAGCATGAATCGTTCCCCGGACCGGTTGCGCAAAATAGCCCCCTCTCCCCGCACCGCCTCGGAAATCAGGAACCGAGGCGCGCCGGGCAGGTTAAGCACCGTGGGATGAAATTGGATGAACTCCATGTCCATCACTTCGGCGCCGGCCCGGTAGGCCATGGCAATGCCGTCCCCGGTGGCCACGTCGGGATTGGTGCTGTGCTCGTAAAGCTGCCCCAATCCCCCGGTGGACAAGATTACCGCCCGGCTGCGAAAAGCCTTCAAACAGCCGCCGCGCTGATCGTAAGCCAGTACGCCGTGGCAAGTGTTGTCCCTGACCAGCAGATCTACGGCAAAGTGCCTTTCCAGCACCTCAATGTTCTTCTCGGCCAGGGCCTGTTCATTTAGAACCCGCTGGATTTCGGCCCCGGTGGCGTCACCACAGGCGTGCATTATGCGCCGGCAACTGTGGGCCCCTTCCCGGGTCAGGGCCAGGCGGCCACCCTCAAAATCAAAGCGGGCGCCCATGTCCATAAGCTGCAGCACCCGGCGCGGTCCCTCGTGCACCAGAATGCGCACCGCCTCCCGGTCGCATAACCCGGCCCCGGCCAACAGGGTGTCCCGGTAATGCAAATCGGGTGAATCGGCTGCGTCCATGGCGGCGGCGATACCGCCCTGGGCCTTGTCGGTATTGCTGTCCTGGATGCTCTGCTTGGTCATGACGGTAACGGCAGCCCCCAGCCTGGCAGCCAGCAGAGCGGCGAAAAAACCGGCGATACCGCTCCCCAGCACAATAAAATCCGACTGGTGATCAGCAAGCTCCCGGGTATTGAAATTCATGATCAGGTGATTGGCCACCGCAAAACCTCCGTTATTGCACAGCCAGCATACGCTCCAGGCAGTTCAGGGCCCGTTCCCTTATTTTGGCGGGCACGGTCACCCGCGGTTCCAGCGTCTGTAGTGCTTTAAGCACTTTTTCCAAGGTGGTGGACTTCATGTTGGGACACACCATTTTGGGCGAAGCCGGGTAAAATTGCTTATCCGGGCATTGTTTTTGAAACTGGTGCAGAATACCGGTTTCAGTGGCCACAATGTACCGGGTCGCCGCGTTTTCCCTGGCGAACCGGAGCATACCGGTGGTGCTGGCCACATGGTCGGCCATGGCCACCACCTCGGGACGGCATTCGGGATGCACCAGCAACAGCGCGTCGGGGTGACGTGTCCTGACGGCGCGCACTCCATCGGCGGTTAAAAGATGGTGTGTGTGACAGTACCCCTCCCAGGACATCATCTCCCGGCCTGTTTTTAAGGATACATAATGGCCCAGGTTTTTGTCGGGCACAAAAATAATGGGCTTGTCCGCCGGCAGCGAAGCCACCACTTGCACGGCGTTGGCCGAAGTGCAGGCAATGTCGCACTCGGCCTTGACTTCGGCTGAAGTGTTCACGTAACAAACCACCACGGCGTCCGGTATTTCTTCCTTTTTGGCCCGCAGTTCCCGGGCCGTCACCATGTCCGCCATGGGGCAGCCGGCGTCCTCATCGGGCAGCAGCACTTTTTTTTCCGGCGACAATATGGCGGCGCTTTCAGCCATAAAATGAACCCCGCAGAAAACGATGACATCGGCGCCGGTACCGGCGGCCTTACGGGACAGTTCCAGAGAATCGCCCACGAAATCCGCTGTTTCCTGTACTTCGGGGCGCTGGTAGACATGGCTCAGGATAATCGCGTTCCGCTGCTGTTTAAGACTGGTTATTTCCTCTGTTAACTGTTTAACATCGGCAGCGTTTGGCACGTGATCACTCCTTAATCAATTCTGTTGTAGATTTTTTGCTGATTATAGCTACCCAATTATTATACACAATTTTCTTTACTTCTCAACAAACATTTTGGCCGGGCGTGTCACAAACCGGTCCGGGAACATGCTTCCACGGCCCGGGGGTGAGTTTGCCCGGCTACCTGAAAAAAGTTTGCTGTGCGATTGCACCTTTTTGTGGTATCGTGTTCAGCCGGCGTGCCGGCGTTTGGCCCGGCGCATTAAGCGCCAACACACGGCTCAAGCCTTTTGGCCGTGTTGCTCTACAATTAGGCTTGTCACCCTATTGTTTTCATCCACCAGCACCACCGTGGGCTTGAATTGGCGCGCCTCTTCCCGGGTCATCATGGCGTAGGTGATGATAATCACGGTATCCCCGGGCTGAACCAGCCTGGCCGCCGCCCCGTTCAGACAGATAATCCCGGAATCGCGGGGAGCGGGGATGACATATGTTTCAAAGCGGGACCCATTGTTATTGTTAACCACCTGCACCTTTTCATGGGGCATGATATCGGCGGATTCCATCAACGTCTCGTCGATAGTGATGCTGCCCACGTAATTAAGGTCGGCCTGGGTGACCACCGCCCGGTGAATCTTGGACTTGAATAACGTTACAAACACGGTTTACACCTCCATAACGGTGTTGTCTATCAACCTGGTTTTGCCGAATCGTACCGCCAAGGCCGCCACAACCCTGCCATTTATTACTTCCAGCGGCTGCAAATCCGGCACCGACAGTATCTCCACGTACTCTATTCCAGCGCCCCGGGCGCCAGCAATCATATCCACCATTATGCCGCGCAGCCGGCCGGCGTCTCTTTCGCCCCGCTTGACGGCCTCCCGGAAAGCGCGCAGGCTCCGGTACAACACCGTGGCCTCCCGCCGCTGCCCGGGGTCCAGATAAATGTTGCGAGAGCTCATAGCCAGGCCGTCCTCTTCCCGCACCGTGGGCAGAGTGACCACTTCCAGCCCCATGTTCAAGTCCCGAACCATACGTTCAATAACCAACGCCTGCTGGGCGTCCTTGCGGCCGAAAAAGGCCTGATCGGGGGTGACCAGGTTAAAAAGCTTGGCCACCACCGTGGTCACACCGCGGAAATGTCCGGGACGGGAGAGCCCGCACAATTTGTCCGTCATGCCTGTGACTTCAACGCAAGTGCTGAAGCCATCAGGATACATCTCCCGGTCGGAGGGCGCGAATATGGCGTCCACCCCCACCTGCCGGGCCATGGCGCAGTCGCGACCGAAGTCCTTAGGATACCGAGCCAAATCCTCCCGGGGGCCGAACTGCATCGGATTGACGTATAGTGAAACAACCACGGCGGCGCATGATTTCCTGGCTTCCCGCATTAAGGACAGATGGCCTTCGTGAAAGTAACCCATGGTGGGCACCAGGCCCACGGTCTTGCCGGCAGCCCGGGCTTGCCGCACGAAATCCCTGATTTCCGCCCCGGTGCGGCAGATTAGCATATCGCCCTTCTCTTTTGCCGGGTTTATCGCGCTCATTTTAAAACACTCACCTTAACAAAGCTTTTTGAGAACCGTTTCGCCGGCGCCGATAATGGCAATGGATGGTTTGGTCATAGCGATTTCTCCCTTGGAGATATAAAAGCCCTCCGGACAAGTCCGGAGGGCTTAATATACCCTCGTTAAACCCGTCTCGGTCCGTACCGGCTCCAAGCGGAATATGAGTTTTAGTCAAGCAATCAACCATGATGGCTTATGGTACATCCGGGTGCGCTACCACAGTGGGTTACCGCCCCATACCGGTTTTATTTTACCATACTTCAACACAGCCGGGCAATTGTTTTTAAAATTTATTGATATTTATTCTAATTGTATTTGCTTTAACCAATAGGCCGGTGATAAATTTAAACCATGGAAATCAGCGGGCTGGATAAAAACAAAAATTACATCATTAAAACCGGTTTAACCATCAACGGGGAAGGCGCCCACACCCCGGGCGGCACTTTTTATATCGAAGAGGGGCGTATCCTGGCGCTGGCTTCGGGTGGACATGACCGCCTTTGCTTCAAACACCCCAACCGGGCCACGACAGTCTTAAACCTGGACCATCTTACGGCGCTGCCGCCGCTGGTGGACTGCCATGTTCACCTGGCCCTGGACGGTAACGTTCTCAACGCCGCCCGCCGGAACCGGGCGCACCCCGGCGAAATGGACCGGCAGGTAAGCGGCGTAATGAAGGACATCCTCGAACACGGCATACTTGCCGTGCGGGACGGGGGTGACCGGGACGGCATAGCACTTCGCTACCGGGACAAGGTGGCCTCGGGTGAAATGGAAGGGCCGGTGATACGCTCGCCGGAATCCGCCCTGCGCAAAACAGGCACTTACGGCGCTTTCCTGGGTCCGGGCATGGCAATGGACAAGCTGGACGAAACCCTGGACCGCATGGTCGCCAAAAAAGTTGACCTGGTCAAAGTTATCGTTTCCGGAGTGGTCAGCTTCAAGGAATACGGGCGGGTGGGACCGACGCAGTACACCGCCGGAGAGTTGGCCGCCATCGTGGAAGGCGCCCGGGCCAGGGGACTGCCGGTGATGGCCCACGCCAGCGGGGATGCCGCCGTGCGGCTGGCCGTGGAAGCAGGAGTGCATACGGTGGAGCACGGGTATTTTACGAGCCGGGAGTCCCTGGCGTTAATGGCGGAAAGAAATATCCCCTGGATACCCACCGTTATACCCGTGGCCGCCCGGCTGAACAAACCGCCGGAGCACGGCGGACCGGACCGACGGGAGCGTCTGGTGGTGGAAAAAACAGTTGACCGGCAGTTGGCCACGATCAGCGAGGCTGCCTCCATGGGCGTAACCCTGGGGATCGGCACCGACGCCGGGGCTCCCGGGGTTCGTCACGGGCACGGCTACCTGGAAGAACTATTTCTGTACAGCCGGGCCGGGCTATCACCCGCCGGAATAATCAGCTGCGCCACCATAAACAGCGCCGGCATCCTGGGATTGGACTGGGGTTGCCTTGAAGCCGGGCGGCCCGCCGTCCTGCTGCTGGTGGACGGCGATCCCCGACAGGATATTGCGGCCCTGGCCAAAGTAAAACACCTTTTCAGGCCCTTGCAAAAAGGGGTATAGTGTTACTTTTGCAAGCCTCCGAAGCGGCGCTCCCGCCGCTGGTAATCCACCAAGGCGCCCGACAAATGCCGACGTCGAAAATCCGGCCACAAAACGCCGGTAATCCAAATTTCGCTGTAAGCCGCCTGCCAGATTAAGAAATTGCTAAGTCTGGAATCGCCGGCGGTACGAATCAACAGGTCGGGATCGGGCTGGCCCGCGGTGTACAGGTGAGCCGTCACCGTGGCGATATCCACCCGGTTGGCTTGCATACAGCCGTTTTCGACAGCGGTGGCGATGGCGCGAACCGCGTCGGTAATCTCCAAGCGCCCACCGTAATTTAGGGCCAAATTGAAAATAAGCCCTTGATTATCCCGGCTTTGCGCAGCAGAGTTGGCCAGAGTATCC
This sequence comes from Bacillota bacterium, assembly GCA_022360435.1. GTDB lineage: Bacteria > Bacillota > Desulfotomaculia > Desulfotomaculales > Desulfallaceae > BRH-c8a. The sequence goes on along the minus strand of JAKSCU010000217.1, from coordinate 8,927 downwards.
CGGGTTTTTTGAGGCAGCTCTTGCAAGACGCCAATAGGGTTAACCCGCACTCCTTTTTGACATAATTCCTCCAGTTCCTTGTTTAAGTATTCAATTATCATATTCATCAAGTTATCTATTTCTTCCCGGGGTCTTTTCCAATTTTCCGTAGAAAACCCGTAAACCGTAAGCACCTCGATTTTTAAATCACAACAAAAATTCACTATATCCTTAAGCGATTCCATACCTGCCCGGTGACCCAAAGAACGGTGGAGTCCCCGCTGAAGCGCCCACCTGCCGTTACCATCCATTATAATGGCAATATGCCTGGGCAATTTTTGTTTGTCAATATTGTCTAATAAATCCTGCTCCTCCGGTTCAACCCCGGTTTGCTTAAAACCGGCAATGCGATTATTCATTAAATAAAGGCCTCCCCAAAAAGCAACTGAAAAAAATTTAATATTCAGCAATCACTAGTAGCGGATAGCATATAGTATGTTGTATAGTAGGGGAATGCCTATCATTACAGCGTAATATTGTTATTCTCCAAGCTAGCTACGGGTTCCAACGCCTTCCCTTCGGCCCTAAACTTGCGCTTCGGGGACGCTCAAACCGTCCCCTTGACTACGCCAACTTTGCATTACGTTTTAGCGCTATCTAAATATATATACGGTTATTGAAAGCAAATGCCGGCCGGTCATGGCCGCCGGCGCCGCCGGCATTTTTTAATACGGGTAATTTTTAAAAAGAAGGGTGATAAAATGATCAAGCACGTTATTTTCGATTTTGACGGAACAATTGTTGACTCAAGATATTTAGCGGTTGAACTGCTCAATGAATTGGCGGAAAAGTACCATTTTCGCAAAATAAAGGACACGGAATTTGAAAAATTGCGCAATTTATCTATTACCGAAAGGTGCAGGGCTCTTCATGTCCCCTTATACCTGATACCTTTGGTTGTGGCTGAATTAATCCTCAAGTATCAAAAGTCGGTAAATTCTTTGCCAACCTATGCGGGGATTAAGGACATAATAAGCCGGCTCAAAGAAAAGGGATTTAAGCTCAGCATAATCTCTTCCAATTCAACCGAAAATATAAGGCTTTTTTTAAAAAGGAATCATATAAATAATTTTGACAGCATTTATTCTTCAAACTTCATTACCGGCAAAGAAGGCGCGATAATGACATTTTTAAGGAATCACAATTTGAAAAGGGATGAGGTTGTTTATATTGGGGATGAATGCAGGGATATTATTGCTTGCAAGAAAAACAAAGTCAAAATTATTGCCGTATCATGGGGCTATGATTCCATAGAACTGCTCACCGGGGAAAACCCCGATTACATAGCTAGAAATCCAAGAGAGTTGTATAATTTAATCGCAAGAGCATAGCAGCCCGTTACCTTATTTTTCCAAGGGTAAATCATCCATGTTCTATAAGGCACTTTAGGGAAAGTATACCTTGCCATATTTTATGGCAAGGACAAAGGAAAAAAGTATTAAAAAGCGCACCCAGAGGGAACTGAATCAGTGCGCTTTTTTTATACTTTAGGGAAAATATGCCTTGCCATATTTTATGGCAAGGACAAAGGAAAAAAGTATTAAAAAGCGCACCCAGAGGGAACTGAATCAGTGCGCTTTTTTTATTGAAGTATTTTAGAATTAAGACTAATGAGTTCCGAATTTTGAACACGGTCTATTTGGTTAGCGTGTCCCACTAACTCCATATACCCAATTCCATGAATATTTCTCACAGTTTGTTTTGTCGCCATCTCTTCTCCCGACATAAAGCAAGCACCTTCCCAAATGGCATGCAAAGGACCGATTATAGGCGCCTCCTGCATAGCAAAATAAGGACACACCTTCATTTTCATGTAAAACTCCGGAATAACAATCTGCCACTCCACAGGATAAACGGCTTTTGTCAAGGGACTCTTCCAGTACTTAACGGGATAATATTCAATATTTCTGGTAAAAAAAACATTCCCTCTGTTGTCAATGAGATTGGCCATTGGACGAAATGACCTGTCGTTTTTTATGGACGTAAATTGGTTCATCAGCAATTCCCGCCCGTCATTGAGCTGAATCCCAAACCAGTCCCAGCCTGTTACAAAGGTTAAAGTATGAGTCCTGCCCCACTGGTGGTCGAACCACCCGGTCCCTGTCACGTTTTCTGCCACCCCACCGTTTTCAATACGACCTTCCACCCGGTTGCGGGGAAAGGAATAATAAAACAGGTAATTTGGTTTTCCATCCCCACCAGCTAATACAATGGGTTTTTGAGGCACAAAATTGAGGTCGATCTTTATTTCCTCTTCGGCTAAATGAACAACAAAACTATCTTCCAACCGGTTGACAAAATATAAGTAATTGTTACCATACACCAGACGGGTTGGTGTTTTTTGCATATAAACATTTTCCAGTTTCTTGTGCGGGTAGGGCAACTTGCTTTTCATGAGATTATACAAAAGTTTCCATATTCTCTTATCCAGGGGATCAAGAAGCAAATCATAGGCGATAAAGAACAGCATGTAAACTGCCGCTTTTTCATCAAGAAGAGAAAAGGCCCGGTGTGTTTGCCTGTCTAAATCCACCAGGGAAAAAATTAAGTAATGGCCCTTGAACAATCCTGCATCTCCCATGCTGAAAAAAGATGCCATTGTTGCATAATTCCCACCCTTATCCCCTTTTAAAAACGCGAAGTAATACCACCATTCAACATTGGAAGACGGGTGTGGCGCCGCATCTTCAGGGAGCATAATTTCCCCGGAGCCAAGCTTATTTTGAAATTTCCCCATAAAACCACCTTTTTAACATGTTTCCTTAAGATATGGGGAAATTTATTTTTTTGTGTCAGTCACTTGAATTTGTTCTACCTTTCAATAATTAAAAATTCTTCAAATACAATTACCGCTCCGGTTTTAACTAGTAAATCAAGGCCGGGAAGGTCGTTTATTCTTCCCGATGGGTCTATAAGACCATGTAATTACTCCTTCAGGCTCAGTTCCCTGGGCTAAAACAGATTGCCCCAAAGTAAAATGATTAACACAATTGACCATGTTTAATTCCTGCTATTTTCATATTTAATTATTAAATAAAAAAAATGCCTTTGGTTTCAAAAAGCTTTTTGTGGGCAATCTAAGGGTGCCCGGCACTCTCTATTTCAACATTATTTTAAATAGCAAAGTGCCTGACACCCTTAGGCAGGTGTTATTATGTTCAAACCCAAGCGGGTTCTTTTTGAAAGGGACGCCCTGGAATATCAGCTGGGCAAGGAGTTGCAGCGGAAGTTTAAAGAGGAAAAAATTCCGGTCGGCTTAATTGCCAGTCACAACCGGGTTACCGGGATACCCGGGCGAACGCCCGGGGAAGCTTACCGGGAAGCCAAACAAACCCTGGTGGTGGGGGTGCGCCGCACCCTGCAATTCTCCCCCTGCAAGCCCTCGGCCCACTACCAGCTGCCCCTGGGCACCAGTTGCAGCGGACATTGCCAGTATTGTTACCTGCAAACCACCCTGGGCAAAAAACCTTATGTCCGGGTATATGTAAACGTGGCAGAAATACTTCAGCAAGCTGCCAAGTACATAACTGAACGAGCGCCGGAAATCACCGTTTTTGAAGGGGCGGCCACCTCGGATCCGCTGCCGGTGGAACCGTACACGGGCACCCTGGCCCGCACGGTGGAGTTTTTTAGTCTTCAGCCCCTGGGCCGGTTCCGCTTTGTCACCAAGTTCACCGACGTGGACGGGCTGCTGAATACGGAACACAACGGGCATACCCGTTTTCGGTTCAGCATTAACACCCAGCACATTATTAAGTCTTATGAATACGGCACCCCGGCAGCCAAGGCCCGCCTACATGCCGCCCGCCGGGTGGCGGAAGCCGGTTACCCGCTGGGGTTTCTAATAGCGCCTATTTTTATCTACCCGGGCTGGCAGGATGACTATACCGCACTGATCCGAAACCTGGCCGGTGAGTTGCGCGGCTACCCCCCGGAAGGCATAACTTTCGAACTGATCTCCCACCGGTTCACCCGGTCGGCCAAAAAACGCATCATGGAAGTTTTTCCGGCAACCACCCTGCCCATGGAGAAATCCGGGCGCAAATTCAAGTTCGGCCAATTCGGGTACGGCAAATACGTTTATCCAAAGGAGAGGCTTTTGGAGATGGATGAACTGTTCCGCCGGGAGCTGGGTAAGCATTTTCCCGGCGCCAAAGTAGAATATCTGGTATAGATGTAAGGCTCAGGCACTCTGTTATTTTCACTTTACTTGTCAAAACAGCAGAGTACCTGACACCTACTTAATTCCCGGGCCAAATCGGCCGCCCGCTTGCCCGCAATAATCAAGTCGGGATTTAGGTCGGCCAGGGGGGCCATTACAAAAGCGCGCAGGTGCATCCGGGGATGAGGCACCTGCAGGTCCGGCAAATTAATATTCTCTTCTCCATATAGAAGCAAGTCCAGGTCCAGGGTGCGCGGCCCCCAATGTATGGAGCGCACCCGGCCCAGGCTGTGCTCAATTTGCCGCAGCCTGCCCAGCAACGCCAGCGGCTGCAGAGTGGTGTCCAGTTGGGCCACGGTATTGATAAAATGGTCTTGCTCGGTGTAACCTTGGGGCTCGGTACGGTACAGCGGCGCCACCGCGGTTACTGTAATCCCCCGGGAACGGTTGAGCATTTCCAGGGAGGCGGAGATTATATCCCGGCTGCGGCCCATGTTGGAACCCAGGCCGATATAACACCCGATCATAGACTCTCTCCAGCCTGTTCCGACACCCGGCGGATTTCCACGCCCATATGGCCGAACTGGCCGGGTACCGGCGCGGCGGGCTTTTTCACCCGCACCAGCGCCTCCCGCACGGGAAACCCGTTTAAAATGCGGGCGGCAACCGACTCGGCCACCGTTTCAATTAAATTGCGCGGGCGTCCGGTGACTACCCGACGCACCACTTCGTAAACGTCGGCGTAACTTACCGTTATCTCAGGGTCATCGTTTTCCCCGGCGGCCCGCAAATCCAGGTACAGTTCCACATCCACTTCAAAAATCTGCCCCAATTCCCGTTCCTGGGACAGCACCCCGTGGTAACCGTAAAAGGACATCCCGCACATGATTATTTTATCCATGTTATGCACCCCTTTACAAGCAGGCGGTCAACGCACCATGGCGTCGGTCATCCGGGCCACCCGGACCATTTCCTTGACGTCATGGACACGGACTATATCCACCCCGTTAACGATGCCCAGCGCCACGGTGGCGCCGGTGCCCTCCACCCGCTGGTCGGAAGGCAGGTCCAGGGTCTTGCCGATCATGGACTTGCGCGACGTGCCCAGCAATACCGGCAGGCCCAGGCAGTCCAGTTCACGCAGCCGGCACATGGTTTCAATATTTTGTTCCGCTGTTTTGCCAAACCCGATGCCGGGGTCGATAATTATGTTGTCCCGGGATACGCCGGCTTCCAGCGCGGTTTTGACGCTCGCGGTAAAATAACCCACCATGTCGCCTATCAGGTCGCGGTATGCGGTTCCCTTTTGGTTATGCATCAGCACCAGGGGCGCCCGGTATTCCGCCGCCAGTGAAGCCATGCCTTCGTCGGCCCGCAGCGCCCACTGGTCGTTAACAATATGCACCCCGGCTTCCAAAGCGCTCCGGGCCACCGCCGCCTTGGTGGTGTCAATGCTGACCGGCACGTCCAGTTCCCGCACCAGCGCCCGCAGCACGGGCAGCACCCGGTCCATCTCCTCTTCTGTGCTTATGGGAATATGCCCCGGCCTGGTGGATTCGCCGCCCACGTCGATAATGTCGGCGCCTTCGGCCTGCATGCGCTCGGCGTGAGCCACCGCCCTTTCCGGGTCGTAGAACCTGCCGCCGTCGGAAAAGGAGTCGGGGGTAATGTTCAGTATACCCATGATTAGGGTTCTCGCGCCCAGAGTAAGCTTTGTGCCGCGACAGTCTAGGGTGCGTGATTTGCGGCCCCGCATGTTCCCCAGGGTTCCCTCCAACTGTTCCGCCAGACGGGCCAGACCGAAGGGCTGCATGCGCAGTTTTTTAATCGCGGCCCGGTACTGTTTTTCGGTGCCCATCAACAGCACGTCGGTCTTTTCCACCGAGGCGTCTATGGTGCCCCGGGCTACGGCGGCGTCGCCGCCCTTGGCGAGCATTTCCTGCTTAATAATGTTGGCCTGCTTGGGGGTAAGGCCGTAAATCTTGACCAGCCGGTGCAGGGACTTGGTTTCCATCTGGACGGCGCCCGCCGGGTCAACCCCTATTTTATGAAATTCCTTCTTTACAGCGACCGGGTCGGCCGCAGAAACACCATGGATGATGAAATCCATTCCTTGTTCCCCCCTCACGAGTTATACAATTGGGAAGGGATCGACCCCTTAATAGAGCAGCCGGCCCGCGGCAGCCATACGATCCAGCTTGTAACAATCGAACCGGGCCGCACAGCGGCCGCAGGGGCGGGAAAAGTCATCGGCCTTGCACAGATACCGGCCCAACGGGCTGGCAGTCCGGCCCCCGGTGCGGTGTTCCCGGATGGCGGTTGTAATGGCTTCCTTCTCAGTGGCGTCAAATCCGGCCCGGTCCAGTACCGGCCCGGCCATCCGCGCCCCGGCGACGGCGTGATCCTCCCCGGTTTCGTATTCCTGCCAGCGGGCCATATCGTGCAGCAGCCCGGCGGCGTATATTATCTCTTTGCCCAAAACAGAAACGCGTTTTGTTTCAGATGCAACGGCAGCTTCAACCGTAACGCCGGTTTCCAGTATAAGCATGTAAGCAATGCGGGCCACGTCCAGCATGTGCTGAAGGTCGTGCCGGCAAAAGCGCCGGTTTTTCTCCCAGGCAGCATTACGCTCAAGGCATTTTCCATACCAGGTATCCTTTAAAATAATGTCCACCCGGTCCAAAAAGAATCCTTCCCTTCCTGTAAAAAAAGCGCACTCATTCGGTTCCCTCTGCGTGCGCTTTTTGATACTCTTATCCTTGAATCCGGCCATTAATATGGCCGGAAGTATACTTTCCTAAGAGTATCAAACGCCGGGTTACCCCGGTATTACCGATAAGAAGGTCATAACCGTAAATCAGACCCTTTGCTAATAATAAAAACAAACAAATGATGCCGGGATCAGTTCCCCAAAAGCAAAAAAGGGGCTTTAACCCCTTTTACTTCTAGTGCCATCTTTAGTTTTCCTGCTCCTGCTGCCGTTTTTGCCACCGACAGCCGAAGGGGTGCCCGCTTTCACTGATGCGGTACACTTCGCTTCCATCGCAGTCGGGGCAGTTGATATCGGAACCCCGGGGGCCGACCCCGCACGGCAGTTCCCAATCATTGCCGCAACCGAAGCACTTGAAGCGGCGTACCACAACTTCGAAATTACCCCCCTCCACCCGGATGGCCTTGCCCTCCACCAGTGCTTCGGCAATCTTAGAGCGGGCTGCGGTCAAAATCCGGTGATAGGTCGGTCGGGATATACCCATCTTTTCGGCGCAAGCTTCCTGTTCCAGGCCGAGCAAGTCTTTTAACCGGATGGCCTCCAGTTCCTCCACCGACATTTGTACTTCTTCCAGTTCACTTGCCGGTACACCGGCGGGCTTAAAAAACGTATTCAGGGGCATGAACTCCACACGACGACATTTTGGGGGCCTGGACATAATCTTTGCACTCCGTTTCAGTTATTTTATGAAGAGGTTGGCATCAATGCCTGGTTTACATTTCACCCGATTGCAGTTTAACTATATATGTATTATAGTTCTATTGCAAATCCGGTTTTCCTGCCCGACTTTGTAAGACAGTGATACAAGCATGAAAAAAGTTCGTTTTAATCTGTTTCCCGGGGTTTTATAGCGCGGGATTACGGGTTACAAAAATCATTCCTTTTTAATGGCTTCCAGCGCGCTGAGATTCATTGCCCTTCGGGCTGGATAATAGCCTGAAATTAAACCGATCAGGCTGGAAAAGGCCAGCGCGCTTGCCGCCAGCCACAGGGGAATAATAGAAGTATTTCCGGCTCCTCCCTGCATTCTCCCTGTGTCGAATAACACGAACCCGGTCGTGTTCAGAAGATAAGAGACGCCGTAACTAAAGGCAACGCCGACCACTCCTCCAAAGAAGCCGATCATTCCGGATTCGAAGAGGAACAATTTCCTGATATCCCCCAGGGAGGCGCCGATCACCTTCATCACGCCGATCTCCCTGGTCCTCTCATAAATGGACATAACCATGGTGTTGGTGATCCCGATGGCCGCGACCAAAAGGGCGACAGCGCCGATGGCTCCAAGCACCCTTTGGATTCCGGCCGCGGTTTTCTGCATGGATTCCAGGATATCGGTCAGGCTGTCGGCATAAAACCCCATGTCCTTGATTTGCTGCTGTACCCTTTGGACATCGTTGATGTTTTTCACCTTCACCAGTATTTTGGAGTACCCGTCGAGTTTTATGGCCTCACTGGGTTTCTTGCTCCGGTTATAATCGCGGACCATCTTTTTCAATGGTTCCAGGGGCATGAAGACGCTATAATTGTATTCATAATTGCCTTCTTCCAAGATCCCGATCCCCTTCACGGTATAGGCAAGGGGCTTTTTGGACCGGCCGTCGTCGTTGCCGGTGTCTCTTCCATAAAACATATCCAGGGACAAGGTAAGCTTGTCCTTCATCAGGTCGATTTCTGCCGGCGCATGGCTGCGTGCCCTTGGATTGTGAAAAAAGTTCTGGATTTGGGCGCCGAACAGCACATTCAGGTTATCGCCGCCCTCCAGCAGCCTTCCCTGGCCGGTGGTAAGGTTCAGTTTGTCCATTTGGCCGGGGTCGATTCCCTGGATTTCCATATGGGCAATGTATTTCCCCGCAGCCAGCATGCCTGAGACTTCGATAAAGGGGACCACCGCCTCAACCTCTGGAATTTGGGCAAACAAAGCAACCGCTTGATCATCCAGCTGCTGTTGCTTGTTTT
>JAKSCU010000233.1 GCA_022360435.1 Bacillota bacterium | reverse complement strand
TGCAAAAAATCGGCAACTGCAAATACGTGGGCGTGCTTGAACCGGCACAAGCCCCGACAGGAAAGGGCTTGTGGTTCATGGACACCTCCTCTGCCGCCGCCGAGGCGGTAACCCTGTGGGCGGCCTCCGGCGCGGTGGTGCACTTCTTCCCCACCGGTCAGGGCAATATTATCGGCAATCCCATTGAACCGGTAATCAAGCTTTGTGCCAACCCGTTGACGGTGGTGGACATGAAGGAGCACATTGACGTGGACGTCAGCGGCATCCTGCGCCGGGAAATGAATCTTGACCAGGCCGCGGACGCGCTGCTGAACATGTTGATCCGTGTCTGCAACGGGCGGCTTACATGCGCCGAAGCCCTGGGGCACCAAGAGTTTGTACTGACTAAATTGTATCGCAGCGCTTAGTGGTCATGCTATACTGCGGGTCACCCCCCGCGGTATAGCAACCAGTATAAATGGCCAAATATTCTAAAAAGCATGCCAATGAGAAAATAGCCACGTAAATAAAGGCACATAATATCAGCGTAATTTAAATACAACAGGAGGTTTGCCAAATGAGAAAAAGCCTTTTCGTAATTATCAGCCTGTTTTTTTTGCTGAGCCTGGCTATACTGGCGGGCTGCTCTCAAAGCGGAGACAAGCAGGCGGGCCAAAATGAATATCCCACCAAGCCCGTCACTTACATGATACCCTTCAACCCGGGCGGCCAGTCAGACCTGGAAGCGCGCCGGCAGCAGCCCCGCCTGGAAGAGCAACTGGGCCAGAGCGTTGTCATCAAGTATAAGGACGGCGGCGGCGGAGCCGTGGGCTGGTCCGAGCTGGTGAACAAAAAGCCGGACGGCTATAACATCGGCGGGTTCAACATACCGCACATTATCCTGCAGCCCCTGTCAAGGGAAAACGCCGGTTACCAAACCGAGCAAATCGTGCCGGTAGCCATTTTCCAGGCTACCCCCATCGGCCTGGCCGTGCCCCAAAACAGCCCGTACGAGAGCTTCGCCGATTTCATCGCGGCCGCCAAAGCCAAGCCGGGCAATATTACCGTGGGCGGCTCCGGCACCTATTCGGGCCACCACCTGGCTTTGCTGCAGTTGGAGAAAATCAGCGGCGCTCAACTGGAATACGTGCCTTTTACCGGTGCCGCCCCGCAAATGCAAGCTTTCCTGGGCGGTCACGTGCAGGCCATCCTTGGCAACTCCAACGACCTGGTGCAGCACAGCGACAAAATGAAAGTCCTGGCCATCGGCTCGGAGGAGCGCTTTAAACCGCTGGCGGATGTGCCCACTTTCAAAGAGCTGGGTTACGATATGACAGCCAGTATCGACCGCGGCGTGGCCGTACCGCCGGGCACCGGCGAGCAAATCGTCAAAGTGCTGGAAGATGCCTTCATGGAGATTGCCAACGACCAAGCCGTCCAGGAACAAATGATCAAGGAGGGCTTCGAGCCCAAGGCTATGAACGCAGCCGAAGCGGAACAGTACATCAAGGAAAAAACCGAAACTTACAGCGACATCCTGGCAGAGGTAATGGCAGCCGGACAATAATTATTATTGGGCCGCCTAAACGGCGGCTGGGCGCCAGCCTATCGCTGCCGGTGTAGAGACGGGAGGAGCACCGCTTATGTTTGAACATTTTATTTTTGCCATGGGCAACATATTCAACCCCGGCAACCTGTTATTTTTAACCCTTGGCGTGGCGGCGGGGATTGTGGTCGGCGCCCTCCCCGGGCTGACCGCCACCATGGCCCTGGCCCTGTTGGTGCCGTTCACCTTTACCATGGACGCCAGCCTGGGTTTGATGGTGCTGGGCGGTGTATACGTGGGAGCCATGTACGGCGGTTGTATAGCGGCCATACTGGTGAACACGCCGGGCACGCCGGCCTCCATAGCCACCACCCTTGACGGCTATCCCCTGACCCAGAAGGGAAAAGCCGAACACGCCCTGGTGGCCGCGGCGTTCAGTTCCGGGGTGGGCGGCATCATCGGGGGCGTCATACTGCTGCTGCTTTCCCCGCCCCTGGCGGCGGCAGCCCTGAAGTTCGGTCCGCCGGAATACTTCTGGCTGGCGGTGTTTGGCTTGACCATCATCGCCACCCTGTCCTCGGGCTCCATCCTAAAGGGCCTGATGGGAGGAGCCCTGGGGCTGCTGCTAAGCACCATCGGCATCGCCCCCATCGGCGGGGACATGCGCTTCACCTTTGGATTCCACCAACTCCAGGCCGGCCTGGAGTTGATCGTGGCGCTGATCGGGTTTTTCTGCATCCCCGAAGTGGTGAAAATGGTGGAGAAAAAAATCAGTTCCCGGGACACCATTGTGATCAAGCCCCAAAAAGGGGTGGGCAAATCGGTGGTCATGGAACTGATTAAAAAACCGGTTTTGCTGATTCGATCTTCGTTAATCGGTTGTTTGGTGGGCATCGTGCCCGGCGCGGGCGGCAATATCGCCGGCCTGATGTCTTACAACGAAGCGGTGCGTTTTGCCAAAAACAAACAGGAGTATGGCACCGGCATTATTGACGGGGTAGCGGCTTCGGAATCGGCCAACAACTCCGAAGTGGGCGGTTCGCTGGTGCCGCTGCTGACCCTGGGCATCCCCGGCGCGGCGCCGGCGGCGGTAATGCTGGGCGCGCTGATGCTGCAGGGAATGCGGCCCGGCCCGGAGCTGTACACCACTTTCGGCGGCATCACTTACACTTTCCTGTTCTCTTTCATCCTGGCCAACGTCGCCATGCTGGTGCTTGGTTTTTACGGGTCCCGCCACGTGGCCAGGCTAATTAGCTTGCCCACTTACTTGCTGGCCCCGCTGGTGGTGTTTATGACCTTCATCGGTTCCTACGCCATCCGAAACAACATGCTGGACGTGGGCATCGTGGTGTTTTTCGGCCTGGTGGGATACATCACCAAAAAACTAGGCTTCCACCCCGCCCCCATCGTGTTGGGTCTGATCCTTGGCCCCATCGCGGAAAACGGGCTGGTGCAATCCATGCTCATGGGCAAATCGGTGGGCAGCATGTTCCAGGTGTTTTTTACCCGCCCCATTTCCATTGTTTTAATATTACTTTCGCTGGTATCGGTCGCGCTGCCGGCAATTTCCGCCATTCGCAACAAAAAAGG
>JAKSCU010000624.1 GCA_022360435.1 Bacillota bacterium | reverse complement strand
GTTACATCATCAGGAGTTAAATTAGGGTCTTCGAGAGTAACAGTGTTAACCACAGGCTCTGCACTTCCAAGCATATCACCATACAAGCTTGAGTTATATTCTTTGCAGGTTATTTCTATTTGCCCCTCAGCTCTTTCTATTAAAGAAATAATCCTCATTTTTTTGCTTGAATAGCCTAAAAATGTTGATGTTATTTCTATGATATCGCCAACAGTACGATCTAAGCCCCCTTTGTGAGTCATAAAGCTGATGTATTTATCGCAAAGTTGAGCCTGATTAAGATAAAACCACGCAAGCCTTGAAGCTTGATTGAAATTTGTAACTCCAAATATTTCAACCTCGTTAATAATTGGAGGGTCATTATTAATAGTCTCTGCTTCGGCTATAGCGTATATTCTTGCGTATTGGTTATTTGGGTCAATGTACTGCACTTTGCAGACATCAAATTTTTTCTCTCTTGGTAATGTCCAGAACTTTTCACTTCCTATTAGAATATTGTCTTCATCAAAAGATTGTAGCGATATTTCCTGTTTTTCAATTTTTATACTTACTTTGCCGTTTTGATAATACCAATATCCACGACAACACATCATAAGATCATCAAGCCACTCAATATTACTTTTCCTTTCATCCAGAACAATATTAAGAGTAAATCTTTTTTGAGAGTCTACTATTCCATCGCAATATTCTGCTGCTTCTATAAAAGACGATATGTTTATATCATCGTGAGATAATCCACAACCATTGTATCTAGTTAAAAAATCAAGAATACACCATGCGGGATTGTCTGTAAAAGCAGTAAAGTAAGTGGTAGGATTGGTGTAAACCCTTACAATACTACCATGCACAATTGTTGTAATATTATATGAGCCGTTAAGTTTTTCAGACGCTCTTGCCGTAACTCCAATATATGCAAGATTATTAAGTCCTCCTACTGTTTTTGCTTTATCAGATTGCGTAACTCCAGTTACTCTTGAGTCTACATCTTGAGAAGCAAGCCCGTTATATCCACTCCACGAACAACCAGGCAATGTGCTTATATCAAGATCATTAAGCTTTACATCAGTAAGCCCTTCTATTTCTCCATCAGCAAAAGCAACAAGCCTATGACTTACCTCTGAACCGTCTCTGCGCTGATATATCATATTACCAGCCATTTTAACAATGCCGTAAACAATGGGAATGGGTAATAGATTACTTGTTTGAGTTTGCAGAGGGCCAAAGGAATAAGTAGGGCTTGAATATCCTGATCTTGCATTGGAAAAGTTACTTCTTTTACCTGTTATAGCTCCAATGGCTTTTGAAGCTCCATACATTATGCCAAAATTAACAGCTGTAGTTAAAGTAAAAGAAGTAATAGCTGCTGCTCCCCATGCAACACTTCCTACAAGTGCGCTAGCTCCTACGGCAGTTGCTGCTGCTCCTGCTGC
>JAKSCU010000266.1 GCA_022360435.1 Bacillota bacterium | reverse complement strand
ATCATCACAGTGTGTATGTCTTGCACTTCACCGGTAAGATATTTTTCTACTGTTTGGTTGGCATGTAGCTGTTTGTCATTTAAGCTCTCCAATGTTTTGTCGAACAGATCCTGAAAAGAGAGGTCCCCGGCGCCGGTAGGCGGTTTTTTGGGGGCCGGAGCGCCTGTGTTTTGCAACGGCAGGGCAACGGGTAATATTTTCATGCGTTAAGTCTCCTTTAGATAATTAAACAGTTTCATTAAATCGCTTGTGGTCAACGTCCCATATCCAGCGCGGCAAGGCTCATGCTCTTGGCCGCTTCCAGGGTGGTAACATTGGCCTCGTAGGCTCTGGAGGCCGCCATTAAATTGATCATCTCGTTTAGAATATTGATATTGGGATAGGCGACATATCCTGTTTGTGGGTCGGCATGGGGATGGGAGGGGTCGTGCACCAAGCGCGGCTCATTGTTGTCGTTGACCAGCCGGGACACCCTTACCCCGCCATGATTTGCGGTGTTGTCTTTTGAAAGCAGTTTTTGACGCAAAATTTCATCGAAAACCGGTACTTGGCGTTGGTATGGCCTGTTTGCCGGGTCGCCGGGGGTGCCGGTGGTGTTGATGTTGGCCACATTGTTGGAAATCAGGTCGGCCCAGTACCGGTTGGCCGTCATGCCCGAAGCGCTGATGCTGAAACTGTCAAATAAACCCATTTTACCTGCCTCCTTTGACTATGTTGTTCATTATACTGGAGCGGTCGCTTCTCACTCTGGTCGCCAGGCGGTACAAAAGCGTGTTGGCGGCCAGATCCACCATTTCCTGGTCGATATCCACATTGTTTTCACCCGCCCGCATAGAAGTGTCTTCCACCCGGCTTACTTCAGCCGCAAGGTCGTCCAGGCCCCCCTGTCCCCGGGCAATATGCCTGGGGTCCGAAGTTTTCATCCGGAACCCGCCGCATTCCAACGCCGCCCGCAGTTGCTGCTGAAAATTGACCGTGGACTTTTTAAAACCCGGAGTGTTGGCGTTGGCGATATTATTGGCTATGACCCTTTGGCGCATGGTGCAGGCGTCCATTTGCTTAGCCAGTATGTTATTGGTGGGGTCGCTTAATATTTTCACATAAAACCCTCCGTATGAAAAAATAACCAAAAAATGTTAGTTATAATTTATTTTCAACATTTTTCTTTGTAATCCTGCAAAAAAACCTAAAAAATAAAAAACGGAAGCAACAAGTGACTTACCGTTTAGAAAAAATTCACTTGCAGCCTGACTATCTTAGCGTAGAAGCCTTAGATTCACGGCTTTGCGTCCCCGGCTTTCACCGGGTTTGCCCTCAGTGGAAATATACAATTAGCACTGCTAGTCCATATAATGGGATTATACAAAAAAAAATAAGAAAAAGCAACAAATTTTGCATAAAAATATAAAAAAAGCTATTAAATTATTCAATTATTAATTTTATTTTTAAAATTATACGCAAAGCAAAAAGCCAGGCAATGATTAATAATTGCCTGGCAACACCTGGTCGGAGAAAATATGCAGTTTCAGATTAACTCATCCACAATTATACCCAACACTTTTTTAAAATAGGCCACCATGTTCAGTATTTTTTCCGGTGGAATTTCCCGTATTAAGGTACCGTCGTCCCTGTTTATCATCTTAACCATGATTTCGCCGCTTTTTTCATGGATTTCAAAATGAAGCTCGGTGTAATATGTTTTCATTGTTTTGTTTAGCTGGTCAACGGCTTGATTAACTTCGTCAAGGGAAATCTCACTTGTGCCCATGGTTTTGCCGGTGCTATACTCTTTTGCGCTGTTGGCTTTTTTGTTGCCGTTTTTTAAGGGATCGGTGGTTTTGACGGCAGACCCCGCCACGGCGCCCGCATTTAAGAAGTCAACCCGCATAACTGTACCCCCTCAACTGCTTACCTTTGTTTATTTATAAAAAAACCCTGGGTTTGTGGGGCTTTTTTACGGTAAGTGGTTTCAGTGCGCCAAGCTGTATGTAATTGGCCCATTGATTCTGTGACAGACTTGAAGCCGTTTTCAAGACTGCCCTTTATGTTTTCATCAATAGCACAAATACTTTCCAGGCAAGACTTGATTTCATTCTCTATTTCCAGCATTTCCGCCGGTGGATTGGTTGCCCCGTCCTTATTGTCGGTATCTTCCCGGGCAAGATTATCAATCCGGCCGATAAGGGTTTGTCTTGCCTCAAACAACTGTTCCATGTCGGCCAAGTCATTCTTTTCTATGGCTTGTTTGAGTTGATTTGATAAACCATAAAATTCTTTAAACAACTGAAGTTTTTTTTGCAATACTTCGGGAGCTTTGATAGCTCCCGAAGATTGTTCCGGTTTGCCGCTCAACCTTCATTTACCTGCTTTCTGACCGATTGCACGGCCTCATGCCATGTGTTCCTGAGTTCTTCGGCCAGAGTCAGCGCTTCATTCAACATGGCGGCATCCTTTTTAATATTGGCCCGGGTTAAGTGCCTGATCATAAAATCGTATAAACTGCCGAGCCTGACGGACAATTCAATATCGTGGTTAAGATTGTTTTGCAAGTGCACATATATATCCTGGGCCCTGGTTATCGACTGGTGCGCTTTTTCAGTTTGACCGCTGTCGATATGCTGAATTCCCTGGCGTATGAAGCGCACCCCGCCGTTAAACAACATATGGGTCAATTCTTCCGGGGGGGCGCTGAGCACGGAGTTTTGCCGGTACTTTTGGTAAGGATTGTTCAGTGCCACTGGAAAGCCTCCTTAAAAACTATTGATTATGTTGGCCGAACTGCTGCATCAGCCACGCGCTCTGGGCGTTCAACTGCTGTATCGCTTTTTCCATGGCCGTGAATTGGCGATAATAACGATCCTCAATTTGCTGCAGGCGATATTCCCAGCGTTCGAGCCGGTCGTCAATATCTGCCACTTCTTTGCCGATAAAGCTGTCGTCGACAAGAGAATAATCAGCCTCCATGCCCGCTCTATCCATGATATTTGTCATGCCTTTGTAGATGTCCTGGTATAGCTTTTTGGCAATACCTATTTCTCCGTCGTTTTCCGAGCTGTTGGTAAAAAGTTTCATTATGCCTTCGGGGTCCTTTTCAATAGCTTCCCGCAGGTTGTCTTCGTTAATTACCAGTTGTTGGTCCCAGTAATCATTAGTGGTGGTGATGCCGATTTCGGACAGAGCGTCGTAGGCGTCGCTCAAACCCGGCACCACGCCGGCCATGGTGGACCGCATGTCGCTCATTATTTCCGAAAGGATGGAATCTCTGCGCAATAAACCGCTGCGCGCTTTTTCCTCCCACTGTTCAATCTGGGTGTCGGTTAATTGTTCCCGCTGCTCATCTGTAAGGGGCGGGTAATCGGCAAAGCGTTCCTCGTAATATTTGTCTGAAATAGCCTTGACGGTTGTGTTGTACTGGTCGATAAAGCCGATAATGGCGTCAAAAACCGCGCCGGTGTCGTTGGCCACTGAAACTGTGCCGGCGCCCGTGGCTTTCAGCTCCAGGGCAATACCGTTTACCATTATGCTGTTGGTGGAACTGGTCATCCCCGTAACGTCGCCAAAGTCTATTAAAGCGTCCTGGCCCGTGTAAGTATCCCCTGTCCTGAGCTGTAAACCCAAAGTGTTGCCACTGCCGTCCCCTACGCCGTCCGACAGAAAATTGCCGGCATCGCTGAGCACTGCTATTTTTTGGTTGGAACCGATTGTTTCGGTGGACAAAAAGAACCTGTTTTGTTCATTGTCGTAGCTGGCTTTTATCCCCAGATCGGCGCTGTTTATCATGGACTCTACCTGATAAATGGTGTCTGTGTCCGCGTTCAGGTTAAAAACCTTGGTCCCCTTGGCGCCTTCCAGTTCGAAAGAAATATTTCCGGCGAGGCCGAATTGAGCGGATAGTGTCTTTGTATATCCGTCAGTGTCCGATTCATCGGCAAGCTCGACCTGGCTGCCCTTGGAAGCGCCCTCGGCCAGCCGGTGCACCGTTACCTCGTATTTGCCGTTGGCGGCCTTACTGCTTGCCATGGCGGTAACCACGCTTGTGTCGGTTGAGGAAGCGCTTTTACACTTGTAAATATATGAAAATCTCATATCTGAAGCTGTATCCCTGAAGGAACGCAATAAAGTATTAATCTCCCTAAGGTCCTCTTGTTGCCACTCCAGAATTTGCTTGTCCTGTGCCAGTCTGTCCACACGTATTCTGTGGCCTCTCATATAGTCTTTTATAATTGATTCGGTATCTATGCCCGAAGCCAGCCCCCCGACACGCATGTAAGCAGACACGGTACCACAGCCTTTCCAAAATGTTTTGTTTACCTGCCTATATACTCGGCATTAGGCGCCAAAACTTTATGAAAACATCAACACATTATTAAGGCGGGATATTGACACATATTTGCAAACATGTTAGCTTTGCCTGTAAAGGAGAGTTAAGATGGCCGACAAAAATGGCGTTACAGATACAATAATTCATGTGTTATACAAAATATCTCCATTTAAAGAACTGCCTGAAGAAGTGATGTCCTACCTGGCGGGTATGGCGGGAGTGGCTCGGGCAAAACAAAACGAGGTCTTTTTAAATCAGGCTGAGCAGCGGGGAAACATTTACGTTTTAATCTCCGGTAAGGTGAAAGCGCGGTTACCCGGCGGGTCGCGGTGGAAAACCCTGGGTTTCGGGGATATTTTTTGCGCCCGGCCGGTTTCCATTGGCTGCATGGTGACAAACCAGGTTATAGCAATGGATGATGCCGTGCTGTTTCACTTTCCGAAACCTGAACTGGAGGAATTATTAAATTCTTGCGGTGTCGCATCCAACCGGAATAAGCCTGCAAGCGCCCAAAGCGCCGACCGGCGGCGGCCCGGTACTGATAACGGCATTACGTCACCTGCCGGCGGGGAAAACCGTGAAGTTGAAAGCAGCCAAGATTTAGAGACGAAAAACTGGTTTTTTCCCCGGAAACATACCTGCGCGGTGTGCAAAAGCAAGTTCACATCGTTTATGCCCCGCTCGCGCTACGTGCAGGCCGAAAGAATAGATTCGGACATGTGCACTTATTTTCGCCTGGCAAACCCAACTTTTTACTATATTGTTGTTTGCGGCGACTGTGGATACGCTTTCCCGCAGGATTCCGACGGGAAACTGCCGGCGGAAACCGTAAAAAACCTGAGAGCGCAATTGGATATGCCCCCTGCCGGGGAGGATTATTGCGGGCCGAGGGACATTGAGCAGGCCATAAGCACCTACCGGCTGGCCATAGCCTGCCAGGCTTTGGCCGGCGCCAAAAACTCGCTGTTGGGCCGCTTGCACCTCCGCCTGGGCTGCCTGTACAGGCAAATGGAAATGCCTGCGGAAGAGGGGGAGTGTTTGCAAAAGGCGCTGCAATACTTGCAGCAAGCTTACATGCATGAAAATATTTCGGAGCCCAAGAGTGAAATCAAGCTGTTTTACCTGATTGGAGATTTATGCGGCCGCGCCGGAAAAGTCAAAGAAGCGGTGCAATGGCTGAGCCGGGTAATCTATCACCCGGTAAAAGACGAGTATCCCTACCTGGTGAACAGGGCGCGGGACAGGTGGCAACAGTTGAGGATAAAGGAAAGAACATAGAAGGTCAACAAAGACAAATACCAAATTGATTTAAGCATCCAAATAATGGTATGGTGATGGTAATAGGGCCTTATTTATTACGAAGGATTTGGTGATAATGGGGCAGGAAAAGAAAACTTTTTATAAATATGACTTGATTGCCGATAAAATAGCCACATTGAAAAAGCCATGGTTTTATTGGAAAAAATAGTATCTGTTGAAAAAAAGGATTTTTTATTTGACCAAATTCTCTCATCAGGGGCAAAATACCAAAGTGCTGATCCAGTTGTGGTTTGTGATTTGATTATCTAAAAGCGGTTTTGTTGTTTGACCTACGACAAACAAAATGCTATCACAATGATATCAAAGGTTAAAAGAGGTGGTTGTTATGCCCGGCATTTTAATTAGGGACATACCTGAGCAGGTTTATAACAAGTTAAAAGGAAGGGCTAAGTCTAACGGCAGGTCCTTACAACAAGAATTAAAATTAATTTTATCCGATTCGGTACGGCACGATATGAAAGACGGTGCTCAGTTGGCCGCAAAAATTAGAAAGGAACTGGAAGCCGGGAGAGCGCGGTACTCGGATAGTACAGACTTAATTAGAGAGGATAGACGGCGTTGAACACCTTCGTGGTTGATGCCAGCGTAGCCATTAAATGGTATGTTCCGAAGGTTTTGAGTGACGGAGCGGTGGACTTTTTACAATTGTCGATGCAAAAAGATTTCTTTTTGTTGGCTTCTGATCTCATTGTTGCTGAAATAGGCAACATTTTATGGAAAAAATGCCGTAGAAAAGAGATTACCGCAGGTGACGCAAGAAAAATAATTGGGGCTGTTGTTAATTCTTTTCCAATTCAAATTATCTATAGCAATCAGCTTATGCCTGTTGCTTTTGAAATTGCCCATGCCTATGACAGGACTGTTTACGACAGCTTGTATCTGGCTTTGGCTAGAATAAAAGAATCCCCGCTGGTAACTGCGGACGAACATTTGGTGAACGCAATCAAAGATTCAACTTGGTGCGTGGCCCTCCAGGAATTCGCGTTTTAAGTTGAGTACGTTTTTTGGAGTAATGTTTTTTTCAGCCGGTCGAAGTTCTTTTAACGTAAGTGTCTCACTCTAGGGGAGCATTATATTTTTGACACAAAATGCAAGCCTTTATCCGGCAAATGTTTCTTACATTTATGTAATAAAAACGAGGACCTTAGAAAAACTAAGGTCCTCGGGGTTTTTACGGCAATTAGCGCAGAAGCTGGAGCACGGCCTGGGGCTGCTGATTGGCCTGGGCCAGCATGGCCTGGGAGGCCTGGGCCAGAATGTTGTTCTTGGTGAAAGCCATTATTTCCTTGGCCATATCCACGTCGCGGATACGGGACTCGGAAGCGGTGAGGTTCTCGGAAGAAGTGCTCAGGTTGTTGATGGTGTGCTCCAAGCGGTTTTGATAGGCCCCCAGTTTGGAACGCTCGGCCGACACGGTTTCAATTGCGTCGTTGACGCCTGTGATGGCAACATTGGCGGCCGTTTGGCTGGAAATATCAATACCGCCTACGGTTAAATCCATATGATCAGTAGCATCAGCACTCAATTCTAGCACGGTATTGCCGTCAACATCTATAAAGGTTCGATCAGGAGTCCCCGCCGCATCGCCGAAAGCCACAACTTTACCGTTTGCATCCGTAATGGTAGAAGCACCAGCAGTAAAATTCAATCTATATTGGCCTGCTTCCAGGCCGTTGTTGGTGACTTCGGTAGTACCGGCTGCATTTGTACCGGTACCGGAAACTACAACCTGGGAACCAACAACAGCGGTTTCAACGAATGTAATAATATCGTCGCCGTCTCCGCCAGTTGCCAAAAAGTTTAATCTGTCGTTTGATGTAGCCGCAACATTACCTTCAATATCAATTAAGCTGTAGTCGCCGCCACCTTCATCTTTAACGGTGTAAGTGCCGTCAGCAAAATCCACGGTGCCACCAACACCAGCAGTAATAGTAACACTTTCCGACTTTTGCACGGTTCCGGCCATGCCCAGCGTAAAGCCGCGCATGTCACTGATATTCAACTGCAGGTTTTGTTGCTCATTGGCGCCAATATGGAAAGTGCCTTCAAACTTGCCGGTTAACAGCTTTTGGGTGTTAAACTCGGTGGTGTTGCCGATACGGGTGATTTCCTCTGAAAGCTGGTCAATTTCTTTTTGCAGTTCTTTTCTGTCAATGGCGGTGTTGGTGTCGTTGGCGGACTGTACCGTCAACTCGCGCATGCGCTGCAAAATGGCGTGGGTTTCGTTCAGGGCGCCCTCGGCGGTCTGGATCAGCGAAATGCTGTCCTGAGCGTTACGGGTTGCCTGGTCCAGGCCGCGAATCTGACCGCGCATTTTTTCGGAAATGGCCAGGCCGGCGGCGTCGTCGCCGGCGCGGTTGATGCGCAAGCCGGAAGACAGTTTTTCCATGGAAGCGTTGGTGTTCAGGTTGTTGGTGGTTAACTGCCGGTAAGTGTTAAGCGCAGGAATGTTGTTGTTGATAATCATCTTTTATCCTCCTTGAACTTTTTTAACCCGCATCCGTGCGGTTTGGGGCTGCCCGGTCGGCCGCCCGGGCAACCCTATTAATAAATTCGACATTTATTGAAAAAGATTAAGGGCCCGGGCAAACTTTTTAAAATTTTTGTGGCCGCCGGTCAGCGCTTGCGCATAATTTTTTTTAAAAGCTCGGCCGAGGAACTGTCGCTGCCGGCCGCGGTGAGGTTTTCCTCCCGCACTTTTTTATATAGCTCGCCGCGCAGTATGACGGTGTCCCCGGGGGCGCTTATGCCGATTCTTACCGCGTCCCCTTTGATTTCCAGTATGGTGACGCTTATTTGGTCGCCGATCATGACGGCCTGATTTTTTTTGCGGGTCAGCACCAGCATTATTCTCCCTCCCCGCCGGACGGTTTGTCCTTAGCTTCGGGTATGGCTGTAAACAGCTTGTGTCTGGTGGTGTAACCGGTTCCGTCCAGTATAACCTGCCTGGCCTTGTTTAAACCGGCGTTTATTATTATGGGCGCCAGCAGGTTGGCGGTGGCGTTGGCCGGGTCACCCCCCGGGATGGTGACGACGGCGGCCACCAGCGCCTGGCTTTGATCGTTAATTTGCAGCTCCCGTTGGTCGGGTTCGGGGATATCCACACAATAACCCTTGAAATATTTAAAGGGGTCGATGATCAGCAGGGCCACCGCCGGGTCGTCCATCGCCTGGAGCCACTGGATGTCCCCGGCGTCCCCGGCCGGTATGATGAAAAACCGGCGCAGGTTTTCAAAGCCCGGAATACCGCGGCTGAACATGATTATTTTGGCTTGCTCCACTTCCACCGGCCCGAAACGGGTGGTTTCAACTATCACTTTTTTTGCCTCCCCACGGTTTGTTATTTTAAGCTTTGTGAAATAAATGTAAGGTGACCGTTTAAAAAGGCCACCTTACCGTTCTGTCTCTAATTCCAGGTAAATTATGTAAGCTGAATCTCATGCCGTTACATTTACTTGGCCGCCCGCCTTTTGGCCGAAGTTTTGCATGGACTGGTAAATGGAAATGACGAAATCCCTGCTCCATTGGGTATAGCTGCTGAAGTTTTGGCCTATGCTGGAGCTTTCCTGCAGGCTGACCTGGGATGTGCTGTATTTATAATCGCTCACCGCCCGGACGGCCGCC
Source organism: Bacillota bacterium (assembly GCA_022360435.1). GTDB lineage: Bacteria > Bacillota > Desulfotomaculia > Desulfotomaculales > Desulfallaceae > BRH-c8a. The sequence goes on along the minus strand of JAKSCU010000266.1, from coordinate 8,233 downwards.
GGCAGGCTCAAAAGCTCGGCGGGGTCTTTTTCCAGCTTGGGCATGGGCAGATTGCGAACCTGCCGGTCGAAATTGAGCCTGTTGTCTACCCTTTGGGCGCTGTGTCCCGACGCCACCTCAATGGGGGAGCTGGGTTTGCTTTGAGCGTAATTGTCGACAACATCCATGGTCCTTCCTATGGAAGTTAAAGCCTGCACCTGCATACCATTTCCTCCTATTTATTTTATGTCCGGCGGCTAACGCAGGAAATCCAGCAAGCTGGTCTGCATTATCATTGAGCCCACGGCCAGTGAGGAGTTGTAGGACAACTGATGCTGGCCCAACTCAATGGAAAGCTTTGGTATATTCGCGCCTTCTATATCGTTTATAGTGTCGGTCAGGTTTACTTCCTGGTTTAACAGGTTTTTTTGTAAATATTCAAAATGCTGGTAGCGGGCGCCCGCGGTCACGCTGTGTTTGAGCACATTGTCGGTTTCGTTCTGGATGGCGGTGATGCTGCTATCCGCGCCGGGAAACGGGTCTGTCAGCAGGCTGTCTTTGAAGTCGATCAGGGTTTTGAAAATTCCCTCATCGACGGTATAAACTCCATTTGGGTCGGGGCCTGCCGTACTGACGCCAAACACCCCCGGGTTTGCCGGGTCCGTGCCGATGCCGGGGACATCCACTCTGTGATGGGTGGCGGATGCCACTTCTCTTGTTACTTCTCCCAAATCGCCCCGGTATTCTATTATATCTCCATTTCTGCTGAAGGGCGGTCGGCTGTTTTTGGTTCCCGCATATATGTATCGCCCGCCCACCGTGGAATTGGCCATATCCACCACGGTGTCGATAAGTTTATCTATCTGTTCGGCTATGGCTGCCCTGTCTTCCGGGGCGCAGTCGGCATTATTGGCATCAATGGCATGCTCATAAGCATCGTCCAAAATTTTTTTGACACTGGCCATGGAGGTATCCGCCAAATCCAGGAATGATAAGCCGTCCTGAATATTTTGGTTGTATTGCTCATTATATGAAAGGGTGTTTCTAACCCCGAAAAGCTGGCCCAACACGTTGGGGTTGTCGCTGGGGCGCAATATCCTGCTGTTGGCGGATATTTGTTCCTGGCTCCGGGCCAGTCTTTCAAGGTTATTCTGGATGCCGTTTATGGTATTGCTTGCTATGATACTGTTGGTGACCCGCATGTTTATAATCCCCCCCGATTAAAACAATCTGTTGATAACTACGTCCAGCATGTCGTCAATGACGCTGACCACCCTTGACGAAGCCTGAAAACCATAATTGTACTGCAATAGTTTGGTTATCTCCTCATCCGTTGAAACGCCGGAAACCGATTTCATCAGGTTGCCGACCTGGGTTTTGATGGCGGATTGCGTCGCCGCCATGTCGTTGGCCCTTTTGGCGCCGGCGCCCACCCCGGCGGTTATCACCCCGAAATACTCTTCCAGGGTGCACTGGTTGGATGCGCCGGTGAAAGTAATATCTAAGTCCCGGATAGCCGCCACGGCGCCGGCCACTGTACCATCCAATCTGGAGGGATCATCCAGCAAGTCGGCTTCCACCCCGAAATTACTATTTTCCAGGTCGCCGGTGAAAAAATCCACCGCCGGGATAATTGGGGGTGAACCCGGAGCCGGGTTTTGACTATTAACCTGGTCCCTAAGCGCAATTGCCAGTTCATTAAGTTTGTTCCGGGCGTCGATTATGATTTGCCGGGATGATTCAAGCCCCAAAAGAGACCCCCTGGTATCCGCGTTGCAGTCTTGGGTCAGGTTTTTAACATTTACGGCGCCGCCGGTGTCTGTAACAAGCAGCCGGACATCCCCCGTAACCGCGTCAACCTCCAAACTCAATGAGTCGCCGGATGGGGCTATCCTCACGTCATGCCCGAAAAAATTGAGCACGCTGAAATCGCCGGTGGGCTTTCCGTCGGGGCCCGTTTCATGCACGGCTTCCACCGGCCCGAACTTGGATAGTTCCTCCAGGAGCATATCCCTTTGGTCCAGCAAGTCGTTGGGCTGCTGGCCCACCGCGTATACATTTTTAATTGTCGCGGTTAAATCCCTTATTTGCGTCAGCGCTTCGTTGGCCCGGTCCGCCTGGTCCTTTAGCATGCCTCCGGTTACGACCGTTCCCGCGCCGTCAATTTGGGCAATATTATGTTGGATGGATTCCAGTTGATTATAAGTGGTTTGCATGAGCTTGGCCAGGCCGTCCCCCAGCACAACCACCGAGGCTTTGACTCCCGGGTCCTGGGGCATGTTTTCCAGGTTCATCCAGCCCTTGAAAAAGTCAACCAGCTTTGTGTTGATACCCTTGTCCAGCGGCTCTGCAAAAGTAATCTCGGCCTGCCTCAGCAACAAAATTTGGTCTTGCCAGTAAGCGGTGTCGGTGCTTGACCGGCGCATCTGGAAATCCAGATACTCGTCGCGGATGCGGCGGATGTTGTCCACCGCGACGCCGGTGCCGAACTGGCCGGGGGTTACCGAACTTTCCAGGGTGATGTTGGAGTAAGGGTCCGTGGCTTTCAGCACCCCTTCCTGGCGGGTGTAGCCGGGCGTGCTGGCGTTGGCCAGGTTGTGGCCGGTTATGTTTATGGAGTGCTGGTGCACCCTGATGCCCCGCCGGGCGGTTTCCAAACCTAAAAAAGTTCCGGGCATTTGTCAGTCCTCCGCTTTTCTAAAGTGAGTGTTGACCTTTTAAACGGTTTTGTCCAGCACTGCGGTGGAACGGTGGCTATGCTTTACCTCGCCGCTGTGCTGGTATGTTTTTTTGTCGCCGCCGGATTTGAATATTTCCAGTAAGGCCTCGTTAACCTGTAATACTCGTCTGGTCAGTATATTATTTATTTCATTAAGCCCGCTCAATTGCTGCAAGTCCGCTTTCATGGTCTTGGACAAATCTTTGAGCTTGAATATCAACTCAAAAGGCGCTTTGGGCAGCAGTTGCATTATTGTAGCGCCGGGTTTCATGTTCAAGGCCTGCTCCAACTGCCGCTGCACGGCTTCCCTTTTTTGGTCCAGCTCGGTCATTTGGCCGGACAATTCTTCCAGTCGCTTTACCGCCGCGTCCAGTTTTTCGTTGTCCAACCGGAGCAGGGCTTCGTTTTGCTCTTGAGACGCTTTTAGCTGCTCTTTGAGTATTTCGCCCTGTCTGGCCAGTATTTGGGTCAACTCAAAAAAAAGAGACTCCATGGTATCGCTCCTTATGATTTCTAACTTAAAGGGCCGCGCCGGGCGCAAGAAAGCCGCACGCAAAGCTATATATACCTGTCCAGTTTTGAACCTGTGAACGGGTTGATTATATTCCCGGGTTTCATATCTTTATCGCCGCCGGTTTTCTCCCGGTGGCTGTCTTCGTTCTGGGTTTTGGCGCCGCTCTGATTGTCTTCTCTTTTTGGGGGCGGGAAGCGCAGGGGCAAATCATACGCCGCGGCGCCGTCATTGGGCCGCTCCACGGTTTTGTTCAGCGCGTAACGGTTCAATGTTTGGGTGTTGGCGCTGTGGTTTACCGGTTTTGGTTGGTAGTCCGGCCGGCGCGTTTCCTGCGCCTGGCGGCTGGCCACCTCGTCTTGGGTGGCGTATGCCTGCAGTCCGCCTGCGCCCACTTTCATGGCCCATCACCTCTTATTGATGCCGGCGCAAGTTATTTTTCAGCGCCTGGTGTCCAGCCGCCGTTCTTGCACCATTTTTTCGGCTATTATTGCCGGGGACGGTTCGTATTTGCCTGCCGCGATGCTTTTTTTCAGGTTTTCCACCCGGTCCGGCCGCATGGCGGGCATGGTTTTCAGAACCTCCCGGTAGTGCTGCATTTCCCGGCCCCGGGAAGAAATATCCGCCCGGTCCGGCTCCTGTGCGCCGCCGTCTTTGCGGGACCTTTCGGCTTTGTCGGCTTGCTGTTTGTATATATCTACCGGGCCGGTTCTGATGTTGGAAATATTCACGGTGCGTCTCACCCGCTTTGTTTGATATATGGTTTGGTTCTTTTATATATTTTCGGTTGTTTGAACGGCAACTTTAGAGGTAATTATGTGGAAACCCCGCGTATAATTTCCATGGCTATTTGCGGCAGGGGCAGAATACTGTCGGCGGCGCCGATGTCGGCGGCGGCCTTGGGCATGCCGTACACCACGCTGGTTCTTTCGTCCTGGGCGATGGTGCGCCCGCCCCGCTGCTTGATGGCCAGCATCCCCCGGGCTCCGTCCCGGCCCATGCCGGTCAGCAGCACCCCCAGGGCGCCGGCGCCCACCACTTCCGCCGCCGAGTTCATCACTCCGTCCACCGAAGGACGAAAACCGCCCGGCGGGACGGGCTTGTTCCCCTTGTTCAGGGCCACGCCGAGACGGCTCCCGTACCTGCGGAGCAGCAGGTCGTAGCCCGCCGGCGCCACCAGCACCCGTCCCGGCAGCAATTGGTCCCCGTGCCCGGCGTGGGTCACCTGCATTTTACATTTGCGGTTCAAGTGTTCGGCCATGGGCCCGCTGAAACCAACGGGGATGTGCTGCACAATCACCACGCTGCAGGGAAAGGCGGCGGGCAGGTTTGGCAGCAGTTGCTGCAGCGCGGCGGGGCCGCCGGTGGAAGAACCGATGACCACCAGTTCCACCGGGGGGTCGCCGAAAGCGGCGGTCCGCGCCCGCGTCGCCGGAGCCGCCTTTCGGGGCTGCGGGACTTGGCGGGTCGCCGGCGCGGGTCGCCTCGGGGTGTGGGCAATGGCGGCTCGTTGCAGCGCGCTGTTGCGCACCACTCTTATTTTTCTGGCCAGTTCAGCCGCCATGGTTTCCGCGCCGCCGGGCTTTTGCGGCTTGGCCACAAAGTCCACCGCCCCCGCCGCCAGCGCCTCCATGGTTACCCTGGCTCCTTCGGTGGTGTGGGCGCTCAGCATGATTACCGGCAGCGGGTGCATGCGCATCAGCCGGCTCACTGTCTGTACTCCGTTCAGACCCGGCATTTCCACATCCATGGTGACCACGTGGGGATGAAGGGAGGCCACCTTGCGGATGGCCTCCTCCCCGTCCTGTGCCGTGTCGATGACACTGATGTCGGGCTGTGCTTCCAAAAGACGGGTGACAACCCGGCGCATCAGCGCCGAATCGTCCACCACCAACACTTTAATTGGCTGCGGCATGGGCCATGGCCTCCTCGGCGCCGGTGTTTCTCAGCAGCCCCCGCACATCTATAATCAGGGACACATTGCCGTCGCCCAGGATGGCGGCTCCGGCCAATCCTTCCACCTGCCCCAGGTAACCGCCCATGGATTTGATGACGATTTCCTGCTCGCCCAGCAGTTTATCCACGACAATGCCCAGTTTGCGTTCCCCGGAGCCGGCGATAACCACGTATATTTTTTCACCGGACCCGTTGGATTCCAGGCCGAAAACATCTTCCAGGCGTTTTAGCGGGTACACCTGCCCCCGCACCACGATCACTTCGGAATGCCTGATTTGTTTAATTTCGGACCGGGGTAGGTTTAGCGTTTCCACCACGTAGGCCAGCGGGAAAGCGTATGTCCGGCCGCCGTGTTCCACCATCAGCGCCCGGATGATGGCCAGCGTAAGGGGCAGCTTGATGGAAAAACGGGTGCCCCGGCCCGGCCAGGTTTCGTATTCAACGGTGCCGTTGATGTTTTCAATCTGGGTGCGCACTATGTCCATGCCCACGCCGCGCCCGGAGATGTCGCTGACGCTTTCCTCCTCGATGGTGGAAAAGCCGGGCATGAATATCAGGTCCATAGCTTCCCGATCGCTTATCTTCCCGTATTGTTCCCGGCTGATCATGCCTCTGGCCAGCGCCCGGTCTTTCAGCTTCCGCACATCTATGCCCCGGCCGTCGTCCTCCACGGTTATTACTATGTGGCTCTCCACGTAAGAGGCTTTAAGCTGCAGCAATCCCTTGGGCTGTTTGCCCAGGCGCCGTCTTTCCCGCGGCTCCTCTATCCCGTGGTCGATGGAGTTTCTCAGCAGGTGAATAAGGGGGTCGCCGATAACTTCAATGACGTTGCGGTCCAGTTCGGTTTCCTTGCCTTCCACCACAAACTCGATTTCTTTGCCCAATTTATGGGCAATATCCCGCACCATGCGCGGGAAGCGATTGAAAACCTGGGCCACCTGCAGCATGCGGGCTTTCATTATTTCATCCTGCAGGTCGGTGGTTACCTGTCCCAGGTGGCTGGAAATCTCCAGGATGTCCTCCACCAGTTCATCCGAACCATTATTGTTTTCGAATACATCCACGAACCGTTCCAGGCGGGTCCGGTCGATGACCAGTTCCCCCACCAGGTTCATCAGGGTGTCCAGTTTTTCCACGTCCACCCGGACTGTTTTGATGGTTTTCTTGTCCGGCCCGGCTGTTTTATCCGCGGCTTGTCCGCCGTCGGGTTCGGCGTCGGATACCAAAAGGGATAAGGCGGTTTTTTTATCGTCGGTTGGCAGCGCGGATTCGCCTTCGGTTTGGGATGGCTGGTTTTCCCGCGCCACGGTGGACGGTTCCAGCAGCCGCGGATAAACCGCGTTAATTTCAGCCACCGACAGGGCCAGGTTTTTCACCTGATCCATGTCGGCCCGGGTAATCACCACCATGGCTAGTCCTTTGTCAAAATGGCCGCCCTGGATGTCTTCGACGGGCGGTTCGGTGCGCACTATTTCCCCGGCTTGCTCCAATATTTCAAACAACAGGAAGGCTCGCACATCCTTCATCTGGCAGTCTTCGTCAAAGCAAACCTGTATGGCGTAGGCGGAATACCCCCGCAACTCGGCCGCCCGGATAACTTCCTCCAGAGGTTCGTCCATTGTGATGTCCGGCAGTGATGGCTGATGGCTGCTTTCCGCCGCGGGGACGTCGGATTTGTCGGCGGAAGCTGATGTTTGCGCCGGCGCGCCGGCCTCGCTCCCGGGATCGTGATTTATGTTGTCCCGGACGGATTGGATTTTTTCCAATACCCGGCTGATGTCGACATTACCTTGTTTTCCACCCGCTATTTCTTCTTTAAGTTCTGTCAGGGTGTCCATGGCTTGAAAAAGCACATCCACCAAACCCGGAGTGATCTCCAGCCGGTTGTGCCGGATTTCGTCAAACAGGCTTTCAATTTCGTGGGTTAATTTGGTCATTTTGTCGTAGCCCATGATGGCGGAAGAGCCTTTGATGGTGTGGGCCGAGCGAAAAATTTCCTGAATTACCTCGGGTGTCGCCTGCTGCTGCTCCAGCAATAAAATATTGTCATTGATGATTTGCATTTTTTCTTCCAGTTCTTCCTGGAAAATAGCGATTTCTGCGTCGCTGAACATGCTGTTCACCTCCCCGGCATATATTCTATGTTTGATGCTCCATGGCCTGCAATTCTTCCATATCCTTTGGAGACAAAATTTTGTTGGGATCAAGCAGGACCACCAGCCTGTCCCCGTCCAAAATAATGCCTTTCAGATAATACTGGTCCACGGTGATGGACGGCGGGGCTGGTTTGATTTGATCCGGGGTTATTTTTTTGACCTCGTAAACAGCGTCCACAATCAGCCCGAATTTCTGCCCGCCGTGTTCGGCAATGATTACCCGGCATTTATCGTCCCGGGTTCCGGTTTGTATGCCGAACAGTGTGTGCAGGTTGATGACCGGTATCACCGTACCCCTGATGTTGATGACTCCTTCGGCGTAATATGGCGCCTGGGGTATGGGGGTGACTTTCTCCAGCCGGATAATTTCCGATACATTGGCGATATCGATGCCGAACAATTGCTCGTTAATGGCGAATACCACCACTTGCCGGTCGCTGGTTTTTTGTCCGTGGGCCATGGCGAAGCCTCCTTATGTGATATTGTGTTAACTGTCGGTTTTACTCTTCCTCGTAGTCCTCTTCTTTTTTCGTCCGGGCCGAGGGATTCAGGTAGGATACCAAACGTTCCCTGATCAGGATGGGATTGTAACCGGCCTGCAGAGAGACAATTCCTTCCATCATCAACTGTTTGACCAAAATTTCTTTTTTGCTTATGTTGGCCAGTTTGGAGGCCATCGGGAAGAAAAGCACATTTGCGGCGCCCACGCCGTAAAGGGTGGCCATGAATGCCACGGCAATGGCCGGGCCGAGGTTGTCCGGCGTGGTGATGCTGCCCAGCACGTGCACCAGGCCCATCACGGTGCCGATGATGCCCATGGTGGGAGAGTAACCGCCGGCCACCTCAAAGATACTGGCGCCCACATGGTGACGCTCCTCTATGGTATAGATTTCCACTTCCAATATGCTTTTT
>JAKSCU010000368.1 GCA_022360435.1 Bacillota bacterium | reverse complement strand
TACCACCGGAGCCCCTATCTTGAGGGAAGACGGTCAAGTGGAAATGGTTGTTGTTACCAGCCATGATGTAACTGAACTTTATGCCCTGAAAGAAAGGCTGCGGCAATCACAAAAACTGGCCTTTGGTTACCAGGCCGAGCTGACCGATATGCGTATAGCCCAGATGCAAAAAGACGACATTGTTGTGCGAAGCAAGAAGATGCTTGACATCCTTGACTTGGCCAGAAGACTGGCGGTTGTTGATACCACGGTATTAATTTCGGGTGAGTCCGGGGTGGGCAAGGAGGTCGTGGCGACTTTGTTGCACAGGGCCAGTCCGCGGCGTTCCGACAAGTCTTTTATCAAAGTCAATTGCGGGGCCATTCCCAGGGATTTGCTGGAATCGGAGATGTTTGGTTACGAGCCGGGAGCTTTTACCGGAGCCGCCAAAGAGGGTAAACTCGGTCTTTTTGAACTGGCGGACGGGGGCAGCATTTTTTTGGACGAGGTTGGTGAACTGCCGCTTGAACTGCAGGTTAAACTGTTACGCGTGGTCCAGGAAAAAGAATTTACCAGAATAGGCGGAGCAAAATTAATTAAAGTGGATGTAAGGGTCATTGCCGCCAGCAACAGGGATTTGCTTGAATTGGTTGACCGGGGTGATTTTCGCGAGGACCTTTTTTACAGGCTGAGCGTGGTGCCGTTAAAACTTCCTCCCCTGCGGGAGAGAAAAGAGGATATAGTAGCCCTGGCTCAGTATTATGTACGTTTATTTAATCGCAAATACTGTTTTGAAAAGGTTCTTTCCGCCGAATTGATCGACGTGATGGAAAGCTACGGCTGGCCTGGTAACGTTAGAGAACTGGCCAACGTGGTGGAAAGAATGGTGGTCACCAGCAAAGGCAATTTTCTAGGGGCCGGCGAGTTTCCGGTGGAAAATGCGACTCCCCGGATTAATGGCCGCTTTAGGGAATGTCTAGCCGGTGAAAAAAGTCTTAATAAGATAATTGCCGAAACCGAAAGGCTGGCTATAATAGACGTATTGCAAAACAGCAGGAATACCGGCAGCGCGGCCAAAACGCTGGGCGTCAGCAGGGCTACCCTGGCTAGAAAAATGTCTAAATACGGAATAAGAAGGCGTTAAAGCGACGCATAATTGAGACATTGTGTCAATTATGCGTCGCTTTGTGTCAAAAATGATGCATAAGCCGATTAGTTCGAGGGGGCATTCATAACTGAGTGCCTTTTTCATCTAAACCCCAATCGCAGTAAGATAAGTGATTGGGGTTATATTTTGTCCCCCTGGCAAGGTTATTGCTGAATAATATATTTAAATGAAATATATTTAAAATTTCATAGTTAAAATAGCTTAATTTAAAAAGACAGTTTTTTCTTTTTTTTTGCATTATTCAGTCAAGTATTTGTCGGATTTAAACTAATCAGACCAGGAAAGGGGAATTTCAAAAATGGCCTTGCTGCCTGAGGTGAAAAAGCATTACGGCAAACAGTTGTTCTTTATTAACGGTGCCTGGTTGGAGCCGCAATCCGGCTCCTGGGAGGAAAATAAAAACCCGGCCACCGGCGAGGAAATTTCACGGTTCGCCGCCGCAACCAGCGAAGAAGCGCGCGCCGCTGTTGAGGCGGCCCACCGGGCTTTTGCGACCTGGAAAGAGGTTCCCATACGGGACAGGGCGCGCCTGCTTTTCGATATGCGGGCCAAGTTCGAGGAACATTTTGAACAAATGTGCCGGGTGCTGACCCAGGACCACGGGAGAACCATCGGTGAATCCAGGGGTTCGGTCAGAAGGGTGATTGAAAATATAGAATCGGCGTGCTCCGCCGTATATGGACTGAGCAAGGAAAACGAGCATGTGGAACAACTGGCCAGGGGCATTGATCAGTATCTTACGTGGGAACCGCTGGGGGCGTTTCTCATCATCACGCCGGGCAATATTCCCATGCACGCCTGGTCGTCCTTCGTGCCTTACGCTCTGGCTGCGGGCTGCACCGTGGTGGTCAGCCCCAGCCGGCAGGATCCGCTGGCGGCGGAATATATATGCCGGGTGGCGCAAGAAGCCGGTTTCCCGCCGGGGGTAATCAACATGATCCACGGGGGGAGGAATATCAACAAGGAAATACTGATGCAGCCCGATATTAAGGGGGTGGGGTTCATCGGCTCAAACCGGGCCGGTCACGAACTATTCCAGCTTTGTGGAAAGCTGGGTAAAACTTCTTCCATCAACGGTAACGGTAAAAACCATGTTGTGGTCATGCCCGATGCCGATTTGGACGAAGCCAGCCGGTGGCTGTTGCGGTCATGTTTTGGCATGGCGGGCCAGCGTTGCCTCGGAACCGACAATGTGGTAGTTATTGGCGACATATACGACGGGTTGAAAAGTAAGCTCAAAGAAGCAGCCGCGGCCATGAAAATTGGTTATGGTTTGGATGAGGAAACAAACCTTGGTCCCATGGCCACCCGGAGCGGCCGGGAACAGGTGGAGCTATGGATTGAAAAATCACTGTCGGAAGGGGCTGGAATAGTTCTTGACGGCAGGAACGTAAAGGTTACAGGTTATGAAAAAGGTTATTTCCTTGGCCCCACCATCCTGGAAGACGTAAATGTAGATATGTCCACGGCCAGGGAGGAGGCCTTCGGCCCCGTGGCGGCTCTTATAAGGTGTGACGATTTGGATACGGCCATCCAGTGGATTAATACCAAGACGAATATGGGACACTCGGCATGCATAATGACCGGCAGCGGCAAGGACGCCCGCAAGTTCGTACGCGAGGTCAACGTGGGCAACGTCGGCGTAAACCTTGGCGTACCCCAGCCATATGCGTTTTTCCCGCTGGGCTCCAGGAGAGAGTCTTTCCTGGGTTCGGCTAAATCAAGGATGGGCTCCATGAGGCTGTTTATGGACGAAAAGACGGTTTGTACGCGCTGGGTCTAGGGAGGCTCCCATGATTGACGACCGTCCCGTGGCAAGCTCCTCAATTATTAGAAAAGACGGGTGCTCAAGGTATGCGGAAAAGCCGGGTTTGCAGATGACCTAAAGTTTCCCGGTATGGTTCGCGCTATGGTTGTGACAAAGCACGATAGCGCGTGCCGGATTAAAAGAGGTCGATTACCGGACCGGCGCTGAGAGTAGCGATGTGGCCGCGGTTTTGACCGCCGGGGATATTCCGGGCCGCCACCGGGTGGCATCATGGTCAAAGAAGATATGACTAAAATTGGAGGTGCGGATAATGGCGGTGGAGAAAAAAGTGCTCGGAGAACAGACTCCAGGTAATGGCAGTGTGGGATTGCAAAATGATATTTATGAGTATGTTTTTGACAGTGTTCCTGAAAAGAAAAGAAAAAATTTATTAAGCTTAATGATCGTACTAGCGGGTTACCCCATTGCTTTATCAAATTTTGTTATAGGCGGCGCGGTGGGTGTTGGGTTGTCCATTTCCGGCGCCATTTTAGCGCTTTTAGTGGGGAACGCGGTGTTAATATCAATTGTTGTTTTAACCGGGATATTAGCTTTCCGAACAGGTCTTTCTACTTCTTTTTTATCAAGAAGATCTTTTGGCATGATAGGTTCGAGTATTTTTTCGGTGCTTCTGGCTGTTTCCGCCGTTACCTGGGTGGCTCTCAACGGAGATATTTTTTCCAGGTTGATCAAAACCACTTTTGCCTGGTGGCCTTTAGCCGTGCCGCTTACAGCTGTACTGGTAATTT